>QAKZ01000043.1 GCA_003150175.1 Coriobacteriia bacterium | reverse complement strand
CCCTCCTCGGGGTTCCAGCCCGCCAGGGTGAACGGCACGCGCTCGCCCGTCTCGTTCGCGCGCACCATGAGGAACTGGCCGGCATGTGCATGCTTGGCCATCGCGGGCGCTTCGATGCGGAACTTGAACACCTTCTCCGAGAACTGCGTCTTGTCGAGGATCTTGTACATCAACGAACTCCTCTCCTGCTTTCATTGCCATGCGGCGAGGCCGAGGTCCCCACGACCGATCGGCCACGTCAAAAACTCTGTAATTGTACCGCGAGCGGTAGGTAAGGCCTGTTGGAACCGCCGTTCACGGGCGAGAAGATGTCGTTGGCAGAAAGAAGGACGAGAGGGGATGTGCGACGGGCACGACGTGCGAGGCATGGCGGGGACGCGGAGTGCGAGGAGATGGCGGCCCAGACGGGGACGAGAGGGGCGCGGGCCTAGCCCAGCGGCGGCATCGGCTCCCAACCGGGGTCGCGCAGGATGCGGCGCGATTCCACGTAGCCGGCCCACAGGCGCGACCAGCCGCTGCGCAGGTGGCTGCGATCCACGATGAGGATCCGCAGCAGCTCCTTGGCGAAGTTCGCGAGCGTGCCCACGGCGTAGAGCGCAGGGTTGTAGTCGCCGTACACCTGAAAGTAGCGCGCGAGATAGGCGCGGTTGCGCGTGATGTAGTAGCGCGTCATGTCGCTCGCGGAGTTGAGCTGGCGCACGGAGCCGATCTCTTTGTTCGCGACCTCGCGGCGGCGGCTGAGCACGACGTCGGGGATGTAGTAGACGTCGGTGACCTTGCTCGCCACGTAGCCGAAGCACGCGTCGTCGAGGTAGATGAAGAAGCGCGGGTCGGGCAGGCCGGCCTTCTGGACCACGCGGCGCGAGAAGAAGCTGCCCTCGAAGCACAGGACGTTGCAGAGCTTGTACCTCTCGCCGGGGCGCCAGCCATCGCGCGAGAACGGGTTGTAGATGGCCAGGCCGGTCCAGAAGCGGTGTTGCCAGAAGAAGTGCCCGCCGTCGAAGTCGCGCCGGGTGCCCATGATCGCGTCGGACTCCTTAGACCAGCGCGCGAGCACGGCCAGGCCGTCGGGTTCGATGGCGACGTCGTCGTCCATCACCCAGAACCACTCGGCGCCGAGCTCGTAGGCGCGGCGCACGCCGGCGCTGAAGCCGCCCGCGCCGCCGGTGTTCTCCTCCATCGGGAGGTACACGACGCGCGAGGTGCCGCCCTCGTCGTCGGGGTCGTCGCCGGTAGGCCCCCACAGGGCGTTCGCGCGGGCCTCGAAGTCGCGGACGATGTCAGCCGTGAGCTGCGCGTTCTCGTTGTCGACGACCACCACGCGCCAAGGGGCGACGCTGGACTTCTCGATGGAGTCGAGAAGCTGTGAGAGAAGCTCCTGGCGCTTAAAGGTGACGATGACGATGGCGGGGCGGTTCATGAAGCGGCGCGTCCAATCGGTGGGCTGGTGTTGCTGACTTATTATAAGGGAGCTGGCTGCGAGGAGCGGGCGCGGAAAGCCGCCCGCCCGCCGCCCGAAGGAGGGCCCATGAGCAACACCGTCCACGGCCGGGTCTCGGTCGTCGTCCCCATGTGCAACGTCGAGACGACGCTCGACCAGTGCCTGCTGAGCATTGAACGCCAGACCTACCTTGACCTGCAGATCATTTGCATGAACGACGGGTCGCGCGATCGCAGCTCCGCGATCGCGCACGGCCACGCCGCCCGCGACGCGCGGATCGTCGTGGTCGACAAGCCCAACGAGGGCTACGGCGCCACCTGCAACCGCGGCATCGCGCTGGCCGACGGCGAGTGGGTCGCCATCGTGGAGCCCGACGACTACCTCGACCCCGCGATGTACGAGCGGCTCGTCGGCTGCGCCGAGGGCGTCGCGGACGCTGGCGGCCGCGCGCCGGACGTCGTGCGGTGCGCGTACTGGCGCGTTTTCGAGGACGAGGCAGGCGGCGAGAGGCGCGTGAGCTGCCAGTACCTTCACCGGGTCAAGCCCGCGCAGCAGCCCTTCCGCATCGGCGACGGCATCGAGCTTCTGCTGCACCACCCCGCGATCTGGGCGGGCATGTACCGGCGCCAGTTCCTCGAGCGCGCCGGCGTGCGGTTCCGCGAGGTGCCGGGCGCGGGCTGGACGGACAACCCCTTCCTCATCGAGACGCTCTGCGCCACCGACGCCCTCGCCTACGTCGACGAGCCGCTCTACCTCTACCGAGAGCACGACCTGAACGACGCCGAGGCGCTCGCGCGCAAGTCGCCGCTGACGCCGCTTTCGCGCTGGAACGAGATGATGGACGCGGCCGAGAGGCTCGGCGTCACGGATGGGCGCGTGCTCGACGCGCTCGCGCTGCGCGGGGTCAACTACGCGATGATCACCGCGGACGCCGCAGGCGAGGACGCCCCGGGTGTGGCCGAGCTCGTCTCGCGCTCCATGGCGCGGCTGGAGCCCGCGAGGGTGTTCGGGCTGGCGGCGCTCTCCCCCGCCGCGAAGGGCTTCTTTGCGCGCGAGGTCGGCGTCGGGGCGCCGCGCGGGGGCGGGCTCGCCCGTGCGGGATACCTCGCACGGGAGGCCGCTTACCGGCTGCGCACGAACGGGCTCGGCTTCGTGGTCGACAACGTCCGCAGCCGCGCGAACCGGCTGTAGGTCTTTGAGGCGACCTTAGCAGCCGACTCCTGCGGCTGATCCAACAGTCGACTTCAGGAGAGACAAAAATCGAGGCCGTTCGCAGGCGGATAGTCTGCGAACGGCCTCGATTCGCTTCAAGCGGCGCCAACGGACCGCGAATCAGATGAAGGCGTCAGGCGCGAGGATGGCCGGAGCGCCGCGACGAGCCACCGAGAACAGGCGCGCCTGCATGATCGCCAACGAGACGTTTTGGCCCTTGATGGGCCCGACCAGCGCGCGGGCGGCGCCGTCGCTCGGCTGCCCCACGCTCGCTGCGAGGCGCGCGCGATCGTCGGAGATCATCTGGCCCACGAGCGCGCGGACCTCCTCGGGCTTCTCGCCTGAGCGGGTGTCGCACGCGATCGAGATGCACTGGGAAAGAAGCTCCAGGTAGCGACCTTGGAGCGTAGCCACGCTCGCGGCGTCGCCCTCGAGCCCCCAATCGGCGAGCAGCGATCTGACGGCCTCGTGCTCCCGGCCGAGCCCACGGTAGAGCCGCCGCGCCGACTCGACCCCGCCGAGCTCCACGTCGCGCTGGACGCGATACCCGCCGCCCACGATGGCGACGCGCTCGATCTCGCGCAGGTAGCCGTAGGTGAATCCGTGATCGGTGCCGCTGCCCGAGTCGAACTTGAGGCCCTCGGCGACCGCCCGGCCGCGGTCGAAGAGCTTCGCGCTCGCCGGGGCGAGGAGCCCCGAGGCGAGGTGCTGCCACGCGGCGGCGCGGAAATCGTGCTGGGTCCGGTAGATAGCCTCGGCGTCGGGGGACCTGAGCTCGACCGAGCGGCGCGGCGTGCTTATCTCCACCTCGGCGGACGCGACCACGAGGTCGACGTGCCCGCCCTCGGCGGTCTCCACGAGGCGCTGCAGGAAGGTCGGCTCGAGCCAGCCGTCTGCGTCCATGACGGTCACGTGTTCGCCGCGGGCATGGGAAAGCGCCAGGTCGAGGGCCGCCTCGCGCGTGCAGGGCGGGACATGCTCGACGCTCACGCGCATATCGCGCTCGGCCGCCACGTCGAGCATCCGGGCGCTCCCATCCTCGGAGCCGGCGTCAACCGCGACGAGCTCGACGTTGCGGAGCGTCTGGTTCTGCACGCTCTCCACCGCGCGGCGCAGGGTTTTCTCGGCATCATGGACGCAAAGGAGGACCGATACCTGTGGTGATGTGGGAGAGAAGTGCTGCAACGGCTGCCTTTCGGATCGTATGGCCGTCTTGCCATTATCCGATGGCTTTATGCAGGTAAAGTGTGCGTCCACACCCTCCCTAAATCCCCACGTATCCGTCCCGCCTTCACTGGGTGAGGGTTAGACGAGAGTGGCGACGGAGGTGCACAGGGCGGTGCGATCGATGACCTGGAAGCCGGTCTGCTGCGTTGAACCGTCGTCGGCCTGGGCGACCTCAGGGACCAGCGGGGCGTCAACACGGTTGAAGTTCTCGGCGCCGACGGTCGTGGCCTTGGTGCCGACCTCGACGAGCTCGGCGGCCGTCATATCGGTGCGAAGCTTCATGAGCAGGGGCGTCGAGTCCGCGATGAACTTCGACGGGTCTGAGCCGGAAAGCGCCATGACCTGCTCGAGCACATCCTCGCTCGCCACGACGACGTGCGTGAACTTGATGTTGCACGCCGCGTTGAGCGGCACCACGCACGCGGCCGGGCCATGCGCCGCGCAGTAGTCGGCAAGCGTCGCGGCGTCCCCGCCGGTGCCGATCTTCGCGTCGAGCGGGATGGTTGCGAGCGACGCCACGGTCTGGGTCGTCTCGGACCCATCCTCGGCCTGCACGGGCTTCTCGTGCAGAAGGAGCACCTGCGCCTGCGTGACCTGCGTGCCCTTCTCCATATCGGATGCGTCCGCGACCGTGAGGAAGAGGATCTTCGTGAATGTGTCCTTCGAGATCTGATACTGGTCGTCGGTCACGACCATCGCAGACTCCTTGCCGACCTGCTTGCTGAGGTTGTAGTCCTGGAGGCGCGTCTCTTTGCTCACGCGATCGGCTACGTTGGTGATGACGAGGATGACCGCGACGGCCACGACCGCGAGAACGGCTCCGCCGATGATGTTCGTGAACGGGCCCGGCGTGGGCACATCGGTGCGCTCAAACCTCTCGCGCTTCCTAAAGAGCATGGGTACCGCCTTCCCGTGCGCATGCGCACGTGTGAATCCTTTTTTACAACAGGATACCTAACGCGCAGGCCGCGAGGCCCGTGAGAACCGAGACCGCGTATACCAGCACCGTGACGACGGCGTTCTGGCGCGCGTCCGCGTTCGTGCGCCACAAGACGAGCAGGCCCACGCCGCCGGAGGAAAGAAGCCCGGCGAGCATCGGGCCCGTGGCGAGCGTCCCCTCGAGGAACAGCTCCGCGATGGCGACGCTCGCGCCGCAGTTCGGGATGAGCCCGACCAGCGCGGAGAGGAACGTGGCGCGCACGGGGTGGTCGGCGAGCACGGCGCCGATGGCGTCCTCCCCCACCCCCTCGATGACCAGGCCGAACACGAGCGAGATCAGGAAGATGAACACCGTGACCTGCACCGTGTGGACGAGCGCGGAGCGCACGATGCCCCAGGCGCCGTGGTGATGAGCGTGACCGTGGTGGTCGCCGTGGCCGTGGCCGTCGCCATGCTCGACCTCCTCGGCGCCACCGCC
Source organism: Coriobacteriia bacterium (assembly GCA_003150175.1). Classification (GTDB taxonomy): domain Bacteria; phylum Actinomycetota; class Coriobacteriia; order Coriobacteriales; family Atopobiaceae; genus Paratractidigestivibacter. Next base: position 29,789 of record QAKZ01000043.1, on the reverse strand, counting down.
CCGCTCGGCGCCCTCGCCCTCGTCAGCCTCTTCCGCCTCCTCGCAATGGCAGTGCTCGCGCTCGCAGAGCTCGTGGATGTGCGCGTGGCCATCGCCCGCGCGGTGCAGCAGGCGCAGCGCAACGTCGAGGACCAGGCCAGCCGCGATGCCGAGGACGACCTTGATGGCGATGATCACGAGCATCCGACCTGCAGGCGCCTGATGCGCGACGAAGACGGGGATCATCTCGTCCGAGGTCGAGAGGATGACCGCCACGAGCGTGCCGGCAGTGACCACGCGCCCGGCGTAGAGCGTCGCCGCCATCGCAGAGAACCCGCACTGGGGCAACGCGCCGAGCAGGCCGCCCACCACAGGTCCGGCGGCGCCCGCACGCTCGACAGCCTCCTTCACCTTATGGCTCGCGAGGTGCTCGAGCGCCTCCATGGCGAGGTACGTCACAAAGAGGAACGGCACGAGCTTGAGCGTGTCTATGACGGAATCGGCGAGAACGTCGACGAGAAGATCCAAGGTCGGCTTTCCTTTCTTCCGCGCGCCCGGAGGCGCCGCGAGGGGGTTTGGGCGTACGGCCACTTCCTACCAGGGAAGAAGCGACCCTTCCGGGTAATCGACAGCCATGAACGTTAGGCCGCGGGCAGGAGCGCAGGGGCCGGCGGCGGCGCGGTCGCGGGCAGCCAGGGCATCTGCCACCCAGGCCGCGTCGCGGTGTCCGCGCCCAACCTCGACGAGCGTACCCACGATGGTGCGGACCATGTTGTGCAGGAATGCGTTGCCTTCCACATCGACCGCCACGAGGCGCTCCGAGGCCTCCTCGACCTCGGCCACGTGCAGGCTCGCGATGTAACGGGAAGTCGGTTTATCCACAGCCGAGGCGGCCTTACAGAAGCTCTTGAAGTCATGCTCGCCCACGAGGGCTTGCGCCGCGGCGTCCATGGCGGCCGCGTCGAGCGAGCCCTTGTACCACCACGCGTGGTCCCAGGCCATGACCGGGCGCGCGTCGCCCGCACAGATCCGGTAGCGATAGCGCCGCATCTGAGCGTCGAACCGCGCAGAGAAGTCCGGAGCGGCGCGATACAGCTCTTGGACCGAGAGGTCATCGGGCGTGAGGGCGACGAGGCTCCTGCGCAGGCGGTCGCACGCGAGCTCGAGCTCGGGCGCGCTCACCGGGACGCTGACGTACTGTGCCACGGCATGGACGCCGGCGTCGGTGCGGCCAGCGCACGTGAGCTCGCAGGGACGGCGCAGCGCGCACTCGAGCGCGCGGCGGAGCTCACCGGCGACGGTCCGCTTCCCAGGCTGCTCCGCGAATCCGCAGAACCCCTCCCCGCGGTAACCGAGCCGTATGACGAGCGTCCCCGCGGCCGGGGCGTCCCCGACCGTCGGGATATCGCGCGGGACGTATTCGCGCACGTAGGCACCCATGAGCATATCCTCCGACATCTTAGAAAAAGGGCCCCGGCGCTAGGCCAGGGCCCTATGGGCACTTCGATGAGCTCCGCTTACTCAGCGGCGTTCTCCTCGGCGGGAGCCTCCTCGGCCTTGGGGGCCTCGGCGGGAGCGGCGACCTTGGAGACGGTGGTCTTCTTGGCCTTGGGGGTGACGGGCTCGGTGACGAGCTCCATCAGCACCATCTCGGCGGCATCGCCCTTGCGGGGGCCGAGCTTCATGATGCGGGTGTAGCCGCCGTTGCGGTCGGCCCACATGCCCTGAGCGGCCTTCTCGAAGACCTCGCGGACAATCTCCTTGTCGTTGAGCTTCGCGATGGCGAGGCGACGGGAGTGGATGTCGCCCTTCTTGGCCCAGGTGATGATCTTGTCGACGTCGCCGCGGATAGCCTTGGCGCGGGCATCGATCGTCTTGATTCGGTCGTTCGTGAACAGGGCGCACACAAGGCTGCGCTTCATGGCCTTGGTGTGCGAAGCGTCGGTGCCGAGCTTCATGCCCTTCTTCTTGTTGTGACGCATAACTGCTTCTCCTAAGCGTTCGGGCGCGCGTTAAGCCTTGAGGGAAAGCCCCATGCTCTCGAGCTTGTCCTTGACTTCCTCGATGGACTTGACGCCAAAGTTTCTGATGTTGAGAAGGTCGTTCTCGGAGAACTCCACGAGCTGGCGCACGGAGTGGATGCCGGCGCGCTTCAGGCAGTTGTAGGAGCGGACGGAGAGGTCCAGGTCCTCAATCTGCTTGTCGAGCTCGATGTTGTCCTCGACCGTGTTGGTCGTGAAGATCGACGCATCCTCGACGGGCTCGTCCTCATCAGCGAGCGACATGAACGCGGCCATGTGCTGGTTGATGATGTTGGAGGCCTCGACGACGGCGTCACGCGGGGTGATGGAGCCGTTGGTCTCGACCTCGAGGACGAGGCGGTCGTAGTCGGTGCGGCGACCGACGCGGCAGTTCTCGACGACCTTGGCGCAACGACGGACGGGCGAGAAGAGCGAGTCGACGTGGATGATGCCGATGGGGTCGCTCTCGCGCTCGTTGTCCTCGTTGGACACGTAACCGCGGCCCATGCCGATGCGCATCCTCATGGTGAGGTGAGCGCCCTCGCCAAGGGTGCAGATGACGTGGCTCGGGTTGACGATCTCGAACTCGGCGGGGACGTCGAAGTCGCCGCCGGTCACGGTCATGGGGCCGTCGACCGAGATGGAGGCCTCCGCCTCGGAGCCGGTGCCCATGGAGCGGAAGACCAGTCCCTTGACGTTGAGCACGATGTCGGTGACGTCCTCGTAGACGCCCTCGACGGTCGTGAACTCATGCTGCACGCCGTCGATGGAGATGGCCTCGACTGCCGCGCCCTCGAGGGACGAGAGCAGCACGCGACGCAGGGAGTTGCCCAGCGTGTCGCCGTAGCCGCGCTCCAGCGGCTCGACGTTGATGCGAGCCAGGCTGTCGCTGATCTCCTCTACCGACACCTGCGGCCGGATGAAATCGGACATTGCTACCTCCAAACAGGGTCGGGCTTACTTGGAGTAGAGCTCGACGATGAGCTGAGCGTCGAGGTCCAGGTCGATCTGGTCGCGCGTGGGGACCTGAAGGACGGTGCCCTGGAGCTTCTCGATGTCAACCTCGAGCCAGCCGGGAACGGCCATGTGCTCGGAGGAGATGAGGGCCTCCTTGATGGGGAGCAGGTCCTTGTACTTGGGGGCCACGGCGATGACGTCGCCGGCCTTGACCTGCGCGGAGGGGATGTCGCAGCGGTGGCCGTTCACGGTGATGTGGCCGTGACGGACGGTCTGGCGGGCCTCCTTGCGGGTGCGGGCGAAGCCGAGACGGAAGACGACGTTGTCCAGACGGCTCTCGAGGATGCTCATCAGGTTGTCGCCGGTGATGCCCTCGCGCTTAAGGGCGGCGTTGTAGTAACCGTGGAACTGGTTCTCGAGAACGCCGTAGATGAACTTGGCTTTCTGCTTCTCGCGAAGCTGCATGCCGTACTCGGACTCCTTGCGGCGACGCTTGGGCTCGCGGTGAGAAGTCTTGTTAATCCCCATCACAACGGGGTCGATGCCGAGCTGGCGGCACCTCTTGAGGACGGGAGTCCTATCAACTGCCATTGTTAAATCCTCCTAGAGCTACACGCGACGACGCTTGCTCAGACGGCAACCGTTGTGCGCGATGGGGGTCTTGTCCTGGATGCCCGAAACCTCGAGGCCGGCGGCCTGGAGGGAACGGATGGCGGTCTCGCGACCAGAGCCCGGGCCCTTCACGAAGACGGCGACCTTGTGCAGGCCGTGCTCCATGGCAGCCTTGGCAGCGGCCTCGGCGGCCAGCTGAGCTGCGAACGGCGTGGACTTACGGGAGCCCTTGAAGCCGACGGTGCCACCGGACTGCCAGGAGATGACGTTACCCTGGGGATCGGTGATCGAGACGATCGTGTTGTTGAACGTGCTCTTGATGTGGGCCTGGCCCACAGCGATGTTCTTACGCTCGGAACGGCGGACGCGCGTGGTGCGAGCGTTCTTCTTCTGCGCCATGTTCTATATCCCCTGTCCTACTTCTTCTTGCCGCCGATTTGACGCTTCTTGCCCTTGCGGGTACGAGCGTTGGTGTGCGTGCGCTGGCCGCGGACGGGGAGACCCTTGCGGTGACGGAGGCCGCGATAGCAGCCGATCTCCATCAGGCGGGCGATGTTCTGACGGGTCTCACGACGGAGGTCGCCCTCAGTCGTGTAGTGAGCGTCAATGAAATCGCGGATCTTGGTGACCTCGTCCTCGGTCAGATCCTTGACGCGGGTAGACGGATCAACGCCGGTCTCGGCGCAGATCTTGGTGGCAGTGGTGCGGCCGATGCCGAAAATGTAGGTGAGTCCGATCTCGACGCGCTTCTCGCGCGGGAGGTCGACGCCGTTAATACGGGCCAACTTGGTGCTCCTTCCTTAGCCCTGACGCTGCTTGTGGCGCGGGTTCTCGCAAATGACGTAAACCTTGCCGTGGCGACGAATGATTTTGCACTTGTCGCACATCTTCTTGACCGAAGGGCGTACCTTCATGACGTCATTCCTTTCGGTAGTGCTGATACGAACCTATGTACTCGCCCAGCCGCTGGCGTGATTTCCAGGCTGAGTGCCGCAGGCCTACTTGTAGCGGTAGGTGATGCGGCCGCGCGTGAGGTCGTAGGGAGAGATCTCCACGACGACCTTGTCGCCCGGGAGGATTCGGATGTAGTTCATCCTGATCTTTCCCGAGATGGTGCAGAGAATGGTCTTACCGTTCTCGAGCTCCACGTTGAACATAGCGTTAGGCAGGGGCTCGACGACCCTGCCCTCGAGTTCGATTGCGTCTTGCTTGCTCAAGTTAATCCCTCTCTACGCCGTGACAGCGACTAATAAATATATCGAAAATTCACGGATGCGTCCACGTGCTTGACAAGGCTTCACAAGTGAACCACATGCAGGAGTTGGAGGACGCTGGGCGCGCCGTGAGCCGAGAACCCCTTGCGTGCGCAAAGTGACCTCGCGCGCTGCGCGCGCTCAGAAGCACTTTGCTTGCACGCAGGGGGACTCCCGGCCAGAACCGTTCTCGGCTATTGCTCGCCGCCTTGCATGGGGCACCAGGGGCCTTGGTCGTCGGCGGTGAGGATCACGGGGCCGTCGGCGGTGATGGCGACGGTGTTCTCGTAGTGCGCCGCCGCGCCGCCGTCACAGGTGACGACGGTCCAGCCGTTGCCGAGCGTGCGGCAATCGTAGGAACCCATGGTGATCATGGGCTCGATGGCGATGACCATGCCCGGCTGGAGCTTGACGCCGCGGCCGCGCTTGCCGTAGTTGCGGACCTCGGGGTCCTCGTGCATCTCGCGACCAACGCCGTGACCGACGTAGTCGCGGACGACGCCGAAGCCGTTGGACTCGGCGAGCTCCTGGATGGCGGCGCCGATGTCGCCAAGGCGGTTGCCGGGAACGGCCTGCTCGATGCCGGCCTTCAGGCAGTCGCGCGTGACCTCGCACAGAGCGCGGGAAGCCTCGGAGGGCTCGCCGCAGTAGAAGGTCCAGGCGTTGTCCCCCACCCAGCCTTGGTAGGTAGCGCCGGTGTCGATGGAGAGGATGTCACCCTCCTTGAGCACGACGGCCTCGGACGGGATGCCGTGGACGATCTGCTCGTTCACCGAGGAACAGATGCTGCCGGGGAACCCGCCGTAGCCCTTGAAGGTGGGCTTGCCGCCATGAAGACGGATGTAGTTCTCGACCGCTTGGTCGATCGCGAGGGTGGTCACCCCGGGGACAACCATGGTCCCAGCTAGACGAAGGGCCGCCTTGGACAGTGCCCCGGCGGCCTTCATCTGCTCGATCTGTTGAGGATCTTTGCGCTTGATCATAGACCCAGGAGATCCTTGACGTCGGCGTAGACCGCGTCGACGGGACGATCTCCGTCGACCTCCTTGAGGATGGAGTGGCCCCGGTAGTACTCGACCAGCGGGGCGGTCTGGGTGTGATACGTGTCGAGGCGACGCTGGATCGTCTCGGGCTTGTCGTCATCGCGCTGGTACATCTCGCCGGAGCAGCGGGGGCACACGTCGGTGCCGGCCGGGGCGGTGTAGCCGCAGGACTTGCAGGTGCGGCGCGACGAGAGGCGACCGACGACAGCCTCATCGGGAACGCTGACGAGCAGCGCGGCATCGAGGTCGCGACCCATGTCGGCGAGCTCGGAGTCGAGCGCGACGGCCTGGGCGGTGTTGCGCGGGAAGCCGTCGAGGATGAAGCCCTTCTGGGCATCATCGGAGTCGAGGCGCTCCTTGACGAGGTCGATGACGAGCTGGTCGGGCACGAGCTGGCCGGACTCCATGTAGGACTTGGCCTGGACGCCGAGCTCCGAGCCGGCCTTGACGGCCGCGCGGAGCAGGTCGCCGGTGGAGATGTGGGCGAAGCCGAACTCCTCCACGAGCTTCTGGCCCTGGGTGCCCTTGCCGGCGCCGGGGGCGCCAAGAAGAACGATGTTCATAAGGCCGTACCTTTCTAACCTAAGTGGCGAAAACCCGAACCCGCAGGCGGCTTACTTGAAGAAGCCGTCGTAGTTGTGCATCTTGAGCTGGCTCTCCAGGGAGGAGAGCGTGTCCATCGCGACGCCGACCATGATGAGGACCGAGGTGCCGCCGAAGGCCTGGATCAGCGAGTTGCCGGTGAACCAGAAGATGATCGACGGGACGACGGCGAGGACGGCCATAAAGAGGGCGCCCGGCAGGGTCACGTGGTCGATGGTGCTCTTGATGTAGTTGGCGGTAGCGGCGCCGGGGCGGACACCCGGGATGAAGCCGCCCTGCTTGCGAAGCTGATCGGCGGTCTCCTCGGGGTTGAACACCATCGAGGAGTAGAAGTACGCGAAGCCGACGATCAGGAGCACCGAGAGGATCCAGTTGATCCAGCCGGCGGACAGCGCGTTCGCCACGGCCTGGACCCACTCGACGCCAGGGAAGAACACCGCGAGCTGGGCCGGCAGATACAGGATCGCCGAAGCGAAGATGATCGGCACGACGCCGGCGGTGTTGACCTTGATCGGCAGATAGGTGGCCTGGCCACCCATCACGCGACGACCCACGACGCGCTTGGCGTACTGGATCGGGATGCGGCGCTGGCCGCGCTCCACGTACACGATGATGGGGATGATGGCGACGATGACGACCATGGTAACCACGGTCAGAATCACGTTGCCGTTGTTGGCCACCGAGGAGATCAGTGAGGTGGGCAGGCCGCTCATGATGTTCGCGAAGATGATGAGCGACATACCGTTGCCGATCCCGCGCTGGGTGATGACCTCGCCGAGCCACATGATAACGATGGCGCCGACAAGCATCGTGAAGACCACGATGAAGTTCTCGAGGCCCTCAGCGATCCCCATGTTCGAGAAGCTCACGCCGTAGCTCTTGAACAGGAAGAGGTAGCCGACCGAGGAGATGAGGGCGAGGCCGATCGTGAGGTAGCGCGTGTACTGCGTGATCTTGCGCTGACCGGACTCGCCCTCCTTTGCAAGCTCGCCGAGCGACGGGATCACGGCCTGCATCAGCTGCAGAATGATCTGCGCGGTGATGTAGGGCATGATGCCGAGGCTGAACACGGACATGCGGGAAAGCGCGCCGCCTGAGAACAGGTTGAGCACGGCCATAGCGCCGTTGGAGGAGAGTCCCGACTGGTAGGCCGAGAGCATGTCCTGGAACGGCACTCCCGGAACGGGGAGATACGCGCCGAAGCGGTACAGCAGGAGGATTCCCACGGTAAGAAGGAGCTTATTCCTCAGTTCCGGAACGCGAAAAGCGTTGGCGATTCCCTTTAGCACGCCTGCTCGACCTTTCCTCCGGCCGCCTCAATCTTGGCCTGGGCAGAGGCGGAGACCTTGTCGACCTTGACGGTGAGCTTCTTGGTGAGCTCGCCGTCGCCGAGGACCTTCACGAGCTGGTAGTCGTGCTTGATGACGCCCTTCTCGACGAGGGAGGCGCCGTCGACGGTCTCGCCGTCGGCGTAGAGGGCCTCGAGGCGAGAGAGGTTCACCGGCGCGTACTCGACGCGGCAGTGGTTGGTGAAGCCGGGGAGCTTAGGCAGGCGCATGGCGAGCGGCTGCTGGCCGCCCTCGAAGCCCTTGCCCTTGCCGCCGCCGGAGCGGGAAAGCTGGCCCTTGGTGCCGCGACCCGCAGTGGTGCCGTGGCCGGACGAGTTGCCGCGGCCGATGCGCTTGCGGTTCTTGCGGGAGCCCTCCGCGGGGCGCAGATCGTTGAGCTGCATTGGTTGACTCCTAGTTCTCTTCCACGTTGACGAGGTGCTTGATCTTGAAGATCATGCCGCGGATGCCCGGGTTGTCCGGCTGCTCGACGGAATCGCCGATCTTGCGGAGGCCGAGGGCCTTGGCGGTTGCGGTCTGGTCCTTCTTGACGCCGCACTGGGCGGAGCGGACCAGGGTGATCTTGAGGGACTGAGCCATCTTTAGTTCTCCTTACCGACGAACATCTCGCCCACGGTCAGGCCGCGACGCTCAGCGGTCTGCTCGGGGGTAGAGAGCTCCTTCAGACCCTCGGCAGCAGCCTTGATCATGTTCAGGGCGTTGTTGGTGCCGAGCGACTTGGAGAGGACGTTGGTGATGCCGGCAAGCTCGAAGAGCGGGCGGACAGGGCCGCCGGCGATGACACCGGTACCCTCGATAGCCGGCTTGATGAGGACGCGGCCCGCGCCGTAGTGGCCCTCGACGGCGTGCGGCACGGAGCCGGCCTCGGTGACCTCGACGTGGAACATGTTCTTCTTTGCGTCCTCGACGGCCTTGGAAATAGCCAGGGGCACCTCGGCGGACTTGCCGAGGCCGAGGCCCACGTTGCCCTTGCCGTCGCCGACGACGACGAGCGCGAGCAGAGACATACGACGGCCGCCCTTGACGGTCTTCGAAACGCGGTGGATGAAGACGACGCGCTCCTGAAGATCCGTATCCTGCTGGCGCTTACGATCTCGTGCCATTGAATCCTCCTAGAACTTCAGGCCCGCGTTGCGGGCACCGTCTGCGAGAGCCTTGACGCGGCCGTGATAGATGCGGCCGCCACGGTCGAACGTGACCTCGGTGACGCCCTTCTCGAGGGCGCGCTTGGCGATGAGCTCGCCCACGAACTCGGCGGCCTCCTTGTTGGAGCCGACCTTGCCGGTGGCGCGGAACTCGGGGTCGAGGGTCGAGGCGGCGCAGAGGGTCCTGCCGGCGACGTCGTCGATGACCTGGGCGTAGATGTGTGCGTTGGTGCGGTGCACGGCGAGGCGCGGACGCTCGGCGGTACCGGAGACCTTGGCGCGGACGCGGCGCTTGCGGCGCGCGAGACCGGCCTGCTTGGCCTGGAACTTGTTCATTCCTTCTCCTTAGACATGCCATCACCTGACAGGGTGATGGGCTTTTGGGTTAAGCGTTACTACTTAGCGGCCTTGCCGAGCTTGCGGCGGATGTGCTCGCCCTCGTAGTGGATACCCTTGCCCTTGTACGGCTCGGGCGGACGCTTCATGCGGATCTCGGCGGCAACCTGGCCGACCTGCTCCTTGGAGATGCCCTGAACGGTAATGTGGGTGTTGTCGGGCACGAGGAAGCTGATGTTCTCGGGGGCCGGGTAGATGACCGGGTGAGAATAGCCGAGGGAGAGGTCGAGGTCCTTGCCCTTGAGCGTGGCGCGGTAGCCGACGCCGGTGAGCTCGAGCTTCTTCTCGAAGCCCTCGGAGACGCCGACGACCATGTTGTGGAGAAGGGTGCGGGTGAGACCCTGCTGCGCGTTGGAGTCGGTGGTGTCGTCGTTGCGGACGACGAGGAGCTCCTCGCCCTCCTCCTTGATGGAGATGAGCTCAGAGAACGTACGGGTCAGCTCGCCCTTGGGGCCCTTGACCGTAACGGTGGTGTTGTCGACTGTCACAGTGACTCCGGCGGGAACCAGGACAGGCTTCTTACCAATACGAGACACGTTAGTCTCCTTCCATTCCTGTCGAGATTTACCAGATGTAGGCGATGACCTCGCCGCCGATGCCGGCCTTGCGGGCATCGCGGTCGCACATCATGCCGCGGGAAGTAGAGATGATGGCGGTGCCGAGGCCACCGAGGACGCGCGGGAGCTTGTCGGCGGTGGAGTAGATGCGCAGGCCCGGCTTGGACACGCGCTTGATGCCGCGGATAACCTTGGCGTGACGGGCACCGTACTTAAGGGTGATGTGAAGGGTCTTCTGGGGCTTGGTGTCCTCGACATCAAAGCCCGCGATGTAACCCTCGGCAAGCATGACGCCCGCGATGGCGACCAGGACCTTCGTGGAAGGCATGGAGACCTCGGCCTTGTTTGCCGAGTTCGCGTTGCGGATGCGCGTCAGCATGTCAGAAACGGGATCGGTAATCTTCATTGGATCCTTTTCTCCTTTGTCAATGATGAACCTGTGCGCTCGGTTCGCCCCCACCCGTAGCGGGTGCGCCTGGGCGCCAGAGCCCTTTGCGTCCTACCAGCTCGCCTTGCGGACGCCAGGAAGCTCGCCCTTGCTCGCAAGCTCGCGGAAGCACAGACGGCAGAGGCCGAACTTGCGATACACGGAGTGGGGACGCCCACAGCGCTGGCAACGGTTCTGCTTGCGGGTCGAGTACTTCGGCTCGCGCGACGCCTTGACGATCATCGATGTCTTAGCCACAAATCCTCCTTCAGAGAATCCTTGGGGGAACGCACGCGCTCCCCTGCTGCAAATATATTGACTACGCCCTCTTGAACGGGAAGTTGAAGGCGTCGAGAAGCGCCTTGCCCTCCTCGTCGGTCTGGGCGGTGGTCACGATGGTGATGTCCATACCACGGGTGCGGTCGACCTTGTCGAAGTCGATCTCCGGGAAGATGAGCTGTTCGGTGACGCCCATCGAGAAGTTGCCGCGGCCGTCGAAGGACTTCGGGGAGATACCGCGGAAGTCGCGGATGCGCGGGATGGCGATGCAGATCAGGCGATCGAGGAACTCCCACATGCGGTCGCCGCGCAAGGTGACCTTGGCGCCGATGGGCATGCCCTCACGGAGCTTGAAGGTAGCGATGGACTTGCGGGCGCGGGTGACGAGCGGCTGCTGGCCGGTGATGGCGCGCAGGTCGGCGACGGCGCCGTCGATGGCCTTGGAGTCGGTAGCGGCCTCGCCGACGCCCATGTTCACGACGATCTTCTCGATCTTCGGGATCATCATGACGTTCTTGTAGTTGAACTGCTTCTGGAGCTCGTCACGGACGGTGTTGACGTAGTGCTCCTTGAGACGGGGGGTGTACTTCTCGTCTGCCATTGTTCACTCCTTAGATCATGGGGTTTTAAGCCCGGGGCGTTTGAGCCTCGGACCTCCTTCGGCGTGGCGCGCCTCCGGAGCCGTATAGATGCCTGCGTCCGAGACAGAAAGATCCCGTCTACAGACGCGATTGTCTATCTTACGCCAATCTCCACAGAACCGTTACCTCAAATACCCCGTCACCCTTCCTGCACAACTCCCCCACGTGCCGGCGACACCCAAGCCCGCCGCCGTCAAGAAGTGCTGGTCGATGGTTGTAACTGCCTCCGATAACAGAAGGAACCCCCGGTTTCCCCCAGAAGACACCCAAGCGCGCAACGAGCGCGCAGCCTTCGAAGGGAAACCGGGGGCTCCCGGTCAGATCCGTCAGCAGATCTTAGAACTCAGCGCCGCACTTCTTGCAGACGCGGATGGCGGTCTTGTGGCCGTCAATCTCGCCCTGCTTGTGGCCGACGCGGGTCGCCTTGCCGCACTTGGGGCAGACGAGCATCACGTTGGAGGCGTCGATCTTGGCCTCCTTCTCGACGAAGCCGCCCTGCTGGTTGGCCGCGGTCGGCTTCTGGGCCTTCTTGGCCACAGCGACGCCCTCGACCTTGACCTTGCCCTCGGAGGGGTAGGCGCGCAGGACCTTGGCCTGGGTGCCCTTGTCCTTACCGGAGATGACCTCGACGAGGTCGTCCTTCTTTACAGACATCTTTGCCACGCTTATTACCTCCTTAGAGCGTCTCAGGCGCGAGCGAGACGATCTTCATGTACTTGTGATCGCGCAGCTCACGAGCGACGGGCCCGAAGATGCGGGTGCCCTTGGGCTCGCCGTCCTTGTTGACCAGGACGCAGGCGTTCTGGTCGAACTTGATGTAGCTGCCGTCCTTGCGACGGTTCTCCTTCTTGGTGCGCACGATGACGCAGCGAACGATGTCGCCCTTCTTCACCGAGCCACCCGGGGTGGCCTCCTGGACAGCGCCGATGATGACGTCGGCAAGGCCGGCGTAACGACGCTTGGAGCCACCAAGGACCTTGATGCACTTGACTCGCTTGGCGCCGGAGTTGTCGGCGACGGCGAGCATGGTCTCCATCTGAATCATGTTGGTGTTCCTCCGAACCTATGCCCTCCCAGAGGTGCGCCCACACGTGCGGCGCACATGGGAAGACGGGGTTTGCAAAAAAGCTTACTTAGCGCGCTCGACGATCTCGAGGAGACGCCAACGCTTGGTCTTGGACAGCGGGCGGGTCTCCATGACGGTGACCTTGTCACCGAGGCCGCACTCGTTGTTCTCGTCGTGAACGTGCAGCTTCTTGGAGATGGTCATCATCTTGCCGTACTTCGGGTGGTGCTTACGGTAGTCGATCTTCACCGTCACGGACTTGTTGCCGGAGATGGAGACGACGACACCGGTGCGAACCTTGCGCGCGTTCCTGTTTTCGGTCTCTGCCATGTCTTACCTCTCCTGCAATCTACTGCTCGACAGCGGACTTCTCCGCTGCGATCTGACGGGCGCGCTGCTCGGTGAGGCAGCGGGCGATGTCCTTCTTGACGTTCTTCACGCGAGCGGTGTTGTCAAGCTGGCTCGTGGCCATCTGGAAACGAAGGTTGAAGAGCTCTGCGCGGCCCTCCTCGACCTTCTTTGCGAGCTCCTCGTCGCTGAGCTCCTTGATGTCCTTGTACTTCATTAGGCTTCCTCCCCGTCCTGCTCGACGGTGCGGGTCACGATCTTGGTCTTGATGGGCAGCTTGTGCTGGGCAAGGCGGAGGGCCTCCTTGGCCGTCTCCTCGGTGACGCCATCAAGCTCGAACATGATGCGGCCCGGCTTGACGACGGCCACCCACTCCTCGGGGTTGCCCTTGCCCTTGCCCATACGGGTGTCGAGCGGCTTCTTGGTGATGGGCTTGTCCGGGAAGATGGTGATCCAGACCTTGCCGCCACGCTTCATGCAGCGGGTCATGGCGATACGGGCGGCCTCGATCTGGCGGTTGGTGATCCAGTGGGCCTCGAGCGCCTGCAGGCCATAGGTACCGAAGTGGAGCTCGGTGTGGCCCTTTGCGTGGCCCTTCATGGAGCCACGCTGAACCTTACGGTGAAGAACACGCTTAGGGGCGAGCATTAACGGGCCCTCCTCTCGTTACGGCCACGGCGAGGACGCGAAGAACCCTCAAGAGCCGGACGCGGGGTCGGCTGACCGGGGAGCTTCTCGCCGAGGTAGATCCAAACCTTGATGCCGCAGGCACCCATGGTGGTGCGAGCGGTGGCGGTGCCGTAATCGATCACGGCACGAAGGGTGTGCAGAGGCACGCGGCCCTCGCGGTACCACTCGCGACGGCCCATCTCGGCGCCGTTGAGGCGGCCGGAGCACTGGATACGGATACCCTTGGCACCGGCCTTACGGGCGGACTGGACGGCCTTGCGCATGGCGCGACGGAAGGCGACGCGCTGCTCGAGCTGCTCAGCGATGGACTGAGCGACGAGGTTGGCGTCGAGCTCAGGGCGCTTGACCTCGATGACGTCGACGTTGACCTGGCCCTTGGAGACCTTGGCAACGCGCTCGAGATCGGTGCGCAGGACGTCGATGTCGGCGCCCTTCTTGCCGATGACGATGCCCGGGCGGGCGGTGTAGATGGTGACCTTCACCTTGTCGCCGGCGCGCTCGATGTCGACGCGGGAAACAGCGGCCTTCTCCAGGCGCTTGTTCAGGAACTCGCGGATGGCGAGGTCGTTGCCGAGGTTCTCGGCATAGTTCTTATCGGCGTACCAGCGGGAACGCCACTCCTCGGTAATGCCGAGACGGAAGCCAGTAGGCTGAACCTTGTGACCCATGCTTTCCCTACGCCTCCTTTCGAGGAGCGACGACGACGGTGATGTGGCTCATGCGCTTGTTGATGCGCGAAGCGGAGCCCTTGGCGCGAGGACGGATGCGCTTGAGCGTGGGGCCCTCGTCGACGTAGGCGATCTTGACGTAGAGATCGTCGGCGCGCAGGCCGTTGTTGTTGACGGCGTTGGCGATGGCGGAGCGCAGAACCTTGGAAACGGGCTCGGCGGCGGCGCGGGTGCTGAACTGCAGGACCTCGAGCGCCTTGGCGACGGGGAGGTTGCGGATCATATCGACGACCATACGGGTCTTGCGGGGGGCCATGCGCACGTACTTGGCGGTGGCGCGGACCTCGACGCTGTTGGTATTGTTAGCCATTTACTACTACTCCCCTACTTTGCCTTGTGACCGCGGAAGGTGCGGGTCGGGGCGAACTCGCCGAGCTTGTGACCGACCATGGACTCGGTGACGTACACCGGCACGTGCTTGCGGCCGTCGTGGACGGCGATGGTGTGGCCGACCATCTCGGGGTAGATCGTAGAGGCGCGCGACCAGGTCTTGATGACGTCCTTGGTGCCGGCCTCGTTCTGAGCGGTGACACGCGCGAGGAGGCGAGTCTCCACGAACGGGCCCTTCTTGAGACTTCTGCTCATACTTTCTTTCTCCTACTACTCGTGTACTACTTGGACTTGCGGCGACGGATGATGAGGCGGTTGCTGGCCTTCTTCGGGTCGCGGGTCTTGTAGCCCTTGGTCGGCTTGCCCCACGGGGTGACGGAAGGACGACCGGAGGTGTGGTTCTTGCCCTCGCCGCCGCCGTGCGGGTGGTCGACCGGGTTCATGACCGTACCACGGACGGTCGGGCGGACGCCCTTCCAGCGGTTGCGGCCGGCCTTGCCGATCACGATGTTGGCGTGCTCGGCGTTGCCGACGACGCCGATGGTCGCGCGGCAGGTGAGCAGGACGCGGCGAAGCTCGGAGGAGGGCATGCGGAGGACGGCGTAGCCGTTGTCCTTGCCCATGAGCTGCACGGAGGTGCCGGCGGAGCGGGCCATAGCAGCGCCCTTGCCGGGCAGGAACTCGACGTTGTGCACGAGGGTGCCGACGGGGATCTCGGAGAGCGGCATGCAGTTGCCGGGCTTGATGTCGACGTCCTTCACGCCGGAGACGACGGTGTCGCCCACGTGGAGGCCCTCAGGGGCGATGATGTAGGCCTTGGCGCCGTCAGCGTAGTGGAGCAGCGCGATGCGGGAGGAGCGGTTCGGGTCGTACTCGATAGCCGCGACCTTGGCGGGCACGTTGTCCTTGAGGCGCTTGAAGTCGATGCGACGATACTGGCGCTTGTGGCCGCCGCCCTGGTGACGGACGGTGACGCGGCCCTGGTTGTTGCGGCCGGCCTTCTTGGGCAGGGGCTCGAGAAGAGACTTCTCGGGCGTGGTCTTGGTGATCTCGGAGAAGTCCGAGACCGTCTGGAAACGCCTGCCGGCGCTCGTCGGCTTGAGGTGCTTGACTGCCATTTGGTTCTTTCCCTTCTTTGTCCGTTGGCCGCCTCGCTCAGGGATTGGCGGGACGACACCGGATTACCACGGTACCGCGCGTATCCATCATGCGCGGCATAGAAGCCCGGCCCCGTCGAGCGGGGCGCGGGCGGAGTGCCAAAGACTACTCGGCGGAAGCCGCAGCCTGGGTGGCGAAGATCTCGATGGACTCACCCTCGGCGACGGTGACGACGGCCTTCTTCCAGGAGCGGGTCATGCCGGCCTGGTAACGGACGCGCTTCATCTTGCCGCGGACGTTCATGGTGTTCACCTTGGTGACGTGCACGTTGAAGATCTTCTCGACGGCGTCGGCGATCTCCTGCTTGCAGGCACCCTTGGCGACCTCGAACGTGTACTTGCCCTGCTCCATGAGGTCGTAGGAACGCTCAGTGACGATCGGGCGGACGATGACGTTGTAGACGGAGTTCATTTACGCGAGCACCTCCCCGAACTTCTTGGCCACATCGGCGGTCAGGACGAGGGCCCTGTTGTCGATGAGCAGACGGCTGGTGGCCTCGACGTCAGCGATGATGGTGACGTTGGCGAGGTTGCGGAACGAGAGGTACGCGTTGATGTTCTCGTCGTCGACAACGACGGTCACGCGCATGTCGTCGGTGATGCCGAGGGCGTGCAGGACGGCCTTGGCCTTCTTGGTCGAGATCTCGGCGAAGTCGAGAGCGTCGACGACGTAGAGCTCGTTGTCGGCGAGCTTGCCGGAGAGCACGGAGCGCATAGCAAGCTTGACCATCTTGTTGTTGGTCTTCTTGTTGTGCGTGCGGGGGGTCGGCCCGAAGACGACGCCGCCGCCGCGCCACTGGGCAGCGCGGATGGAGCCCTGGCGGGCACGGCCGGTGCCCTTCTGGCGGTAAGGCTTGCGGCCGCCGCCGGAGACCTCGTGGCGGTTCTTCACGGAGTGGGTGCCCTGACGCGCGTTGGAGTCCTGGGCGACCACGATCTGGTGGATGACGGGGATGTTCGGCTCGATGCCGTACACGGCGTCGGAGAGCTCGGCCTGCTCGACCTCAGCCCCCTCGACGTTCTTAACGGAAATCTTGGACATTGTGTCCTCCTAGTAGACCTAAAGGTTTGCTTTCTTAGGGGCCCTTAGGCCATGCGGACCTGGACGAGGCCGTTCTTCGCGCCCGGGACAGCGCCCTTGACGAGCATGAGGTTCTGCTCGGCGTCAACGCGGACCAGCTTGAGGTTCTTGACGGTCACGCGCTCGTTGCCCATGTGGCCGTACATGTGCAGGCCCTTGCGGACGCGGGCGGGATAGGCGCACTGGCCGATGGAACCGGGCTTGCGCTGGTTGCGGCAGCCGTGGGTCATAGGACCGCGGGAGAAGTTCCAGCGCTTGACGGTGCCCTGGAAGCCCTTGCCCTTGGAGGTGCCGGTGACGTCGACGGTCTTGACGTCGGAGAAGTCAGCGACAGTGACGACGTCACCGCACTTGTGCTCCTCGCCGTTCTCGACGCGGACCTCGCGCAGGTACTTCATCGGCTCGACGCCGGCCTTGGCGAAGTGGCCCGCCATGGGCTTGTTGACGTGCTTGGCGCGGATGTCTCCGAAGCCGATCTGGACGGCGTCGTAGCCGTCGGTCGCCTTCGTCTTGACCTGCGAGACGGTGCAGGGGCCAGCCTGGATGACGGTCACGGGGACGACGTTGTCGTTCTCGTCCCAGACCTGGGTCATTCCGAGCTTGCGGCCAAGGATGGTGTTGACCATGCTCTTTCCTTACCTTCGGTGGTCATGGGACCTGTGGGGCACCCTTTGCCCCAACCCCAGCGGACCACAGCCTTTACCTGCTGTTTTGTTCCGAGACACAAGGGTCCCCTAACTTCACAGCTTGTCTACTATACATGCGAAACCCTGCGTTCACAATCTCTACGCAGAAGTTTTTGGGGCTTCTACCTGCGGCTCGAAATTCCCCGCGGCCGGGCGTATCTATGGGTCAGGAGGACGGGACGGGATGGACCGGCGGCGGAGTTGGGCGGCGCGGGCGCTTGCGGCGCACGGGCGGGCGGCGCGTCGGCTTACGGCGCGCGGGCGCGCAGAATCCTCGATTTCCAGTCCCACCGGGCGCACGGACGCACGTAGAAAGAAGCACCTCCAGCCCATTGAGGGGCTACGCACGGGGGGCGCAGGCGGACGCGCAAAATCCCCGATTCCCAGTTCCGCCGGATGCGCAGGCGCGCAGAAATCAAAACCTCCAGCATTGGGGGTGTTGCGCGCGCAGAAACCCGAACCTCCAGCTCCATTTTGGGGACATGCGCGCAGAAATCCGCGCCTCCAGCCCCGCCTAAAGCATCTACGCGCAGAATCCCCGACGTCCAGCTCGAAGTTTGGGCTGGACGCCGGGGATTCTGCGCGAGGGGCGCTGCGGCTCGGGCGGCAAGCCACATCGCTAGGCGGCAAGCCCCATCGCTGGGTGACAGTCACTGCCTGCAGCTTCCTGGGACACCTATCAGCCGGTGACAGTCATTGCGTGATGGCTGGCAACGAATGATGTGTGTCCCAAAAAGCTGCACGTGATGACTGTCACCCAGTGACGGTAACTATCGCCCAGTGACGAAGGCCGTCAGCCGGCGACGGCGCGGTCGGAGCCGATGGCGCGGAACTTGGCGTAGCGGCGCGCGACGAGCTCGCCGGGGTCAAGGCGGCCGAGCTCGTCGAAGGCGACGGTGACCTCGCGCATGATGTCGTGGGCGATTTCGGCGTGAGAGAGGCCTAGGTCGTTGACCACCCCGTCGACGAGGCCGAGCTCGCGGAGCTCGGGCGCCGTCAGGCCGAGCGCGTCCGCGGCGTCCTCGGCGCGCTTTGGGTCCTTCCACAGGATGGATGCGCAGGCCTCGGGGCTCACGACGGAGAACGCGGAGCTGCGCAGCATAAGCAGCTTGTCCGCGACGCACAGCGCGAGCGCGCCGCCGCTGCCGCCCTCGCCCGTGATCACGCTGACCACCGGCACCGTGAGGCCGCTCATCTCCACGAGGTCCTGCGCGATGGCGTCGCCCTGGCCGCGCTCCTCGGCACCGATGCCGCAGTACGCGCCGGAGGTGTCCACGAGACAGAGAACCGGCCGACCGAACTTCTGGGCCTGGCGTATGAGGCGCAGCGCCTTGCGGTAGCCCTCGGGGTGCGCCATGCCGAAGTTGCGGCGCACGCGCTCCTTGGTGGTGGTGCCGCGCTCGATGGCGATGACGGTCATGGGGCGCCCGTCTTTCCAGCCGATGCCCGCGACCACCGCGGCGTCGTCGCCATAGAGGCGGTCCCCGTGCAGCTCGATGAAGCCGTCGAGGCCGCCCTCGATGATCTCGGAGGCGGTGGCGCGCTCCGCCGAGCGCGTGAGCTTGACGACCTCGTAGGCGCTCGCGGGCTCGTCTGCGGCCTTGGCCTTGGGCTTGCCGCCGCGCTTGGCCGCGCGGCCCGTCGCCCCGCCACCGACCCCCAGCCCGACGAGCGAGTGCGGGGAACCCGCCGTCGGCGCCTCACCGGCGTGCAGCGAGAGAAGCTCCCCCAGCACGGCGGGCAGGTCCTTGCGCTCCACGATCGCGTCGCAGAAGCCGTGCTCGAGCAGGAACTCCGAGCGCTGGAACCCCGCGGGGAGCTTTTTCCTCGCGGTCTGCTCGATCACGCGCGGGCCTGCGAAGGCGACGAGCGCCCCGGGCTCCGCCAGGGTGATGTCGCCTTCCATGGCGAAGCTCGCCGTGACGCCGCCGGTCGTGGGGTCGGTCAGCACACATATATAAAGAAGCCCCGCCTCAGAGTGGCGGCGCACCGCCGCGGACACCTTGGCCATCTGCATAAGGGAGGTCACGCCCTCCTGCATGCGCGCTCCGCCCGACACGGTGAAGCCCACGACGGGCAGGCCGGCCTCGGTCGCCTTCTCGAACACGCAGCAGATCTTCTCGCCGACGACCGAGCCCATCGACCCCATCATGAAGCCGGCGTCCATAAAGAAGAGCGCGCACTCGCGCCCGCCGATACGCCCGCGGCCGCAGACCACGGCGTCGTTCTCGCGCGAGGACTCGCGGGCCGCCTCGAGCTTCTGGGGGTAGCCCGGGAAGCCGAGGAAATCGGTCGCGCGCAGCCCGGCGTCCCACTCCTCGAAGCTGCCGGCATCCACGGTCATGCGCATGCGGGCACGGCCGGAAACGCGCAGGTGCTTGCCGCAGCGAGGGCAGACCTCGAGGTTCTCGCGGAGCTTCTCCTCGTCGATGGCGCGGCGGCAGCCCGGGCACTTGACGAGCACGTGGCGGGCGGGGAACTCGGCGCAGACCTCGGTCATGGGCCCCTCGAGCGCGTTCATCGCATGGCCGATCCTATTGCTCAGCATAGATGTGCTCCATCAGGTTCGTGTGGTAGTTGCCGGAGAGGAACTCCTCGTTGCCGAGGATCCGCAGCTGGAGGTCGCTGTTCTCCTGGACGCCCTCGATCACGAGCTCACCCAAGGCCGAGCGCATCTTCCTCACGGCGCCGTCGCGCGTGGGCGAGCAGACGATGACCTTGGCGAGCATCGAGTCGTAGTACGGCGGCACCGAGGCGCCCGGGAACAGCGCGGAGTCGAAGCGCACGCGCGGGCCGCCGGGCACGTGCAGCATCGTGACGGTCCCGCAAGACGGCAAGAAGTCCGGGGTCTCGGCATTGATGCGGCACTCCATGGCGTGGTTGCGCACGGGGACGTCCTCGCTCGTGAAGGGCAGCGGCTGGCCGGCGGCAACGCGCAGCTGCCATTTGACGAGGTCGACGTCGGTGACGAACTCCGTCACGGGGTGCTCGACCTGCAGGCGGGTGTTCATCTCCATGAAGTAGAAGTTGCCGTCGTCGGTGTAGAGGAACTCGATGGTGCCGGCGCCCTCGTAGCCGACGGCGCGCGCGAGGTCGCGGGCGGCGCGGTGCATGCGCTCGCGGACGTCGTCGCGGCCCTCGAGGCAGGGCGCGGGGCTCTCCTCGATGAGCTTCTGGTTACGGCGCTGCACGGAGCACTCGCGCTCGCCGAGCGAGTAAACGTTGCCCTGCTTGTCCGCCATGATCTGGACCTCGACGTGGTGGGCCGGCGAGACGAACTTCTCCATGTAGCACTCGCCGTCGCCGAAGACGGTCTCGGCCTCGGTGTGGGCCTCGACGAAGGCGCGCGCGGCGGCCTCCACGCGCTCGACCTTGCGGATGCCGCGGCCGCCGCCGCCCGAGCGGGCCTTGATGAGCACGGGGCAGCCGATGCGACGGGCCTCGCGCTCGGCCTCCTCGGGACTGGTCAAGAGGTCGCAGCCGGGGACGACGGGAACGCCCGCGGCCTTGGCCGTGCGGCGGGCGGCGTCTTTGTCGCCCATACGGCTGATGACGTCGGCAGAGGGGCCGATGAAGGCCAAGCCGCACTTCTCGCACTCGCGGACGAAGCCGGCGTTTTCCGAGAAGAACCCGTAGCCGGGGTGGATGGCCTTGGCGCCGGACTTGACGGCGCAGGTGAGCACCGCGTCCTCGTTGAGGTAGCTCTCGGCCAGGCGGGAGCCGCCGATGCAGTAGGCCTCGTCGGCCAGGCGCACGTGGAGCGCCTCGGCATCGGCGGGCGAGTAGACGGCGACGGTGCGGACGCCCATGTCGCGGCAGGCGCGGATCACGCGGACGGCGACCTCGCCGCGGTTTGCGACCAGGATCTTATCGAACATGTGAGGTCTCCCCTACCTGCGATTTTCCGGGTTGGCGGCGCCGGCGGGCGCGGGCGCGGCGGACGCGGGCGAGCCGGCGGGCGCGGCGGCGCTCCCCTGCCCCGCGGACGCCCTGCCCCCGTCCACGAGCGCGAACGACATGCTCGCCGTGCAGCAGACCTCGCCGCCCACGCTCGCGGTGCCCTCGCAGAAGCGGAACGGCCCGCGGGCACGGGTCACCTTGCAGCGGAGCTCGACGGTGTCGCCGGGGCGGACCGGGCGCTTGAAGCGGACCTTGTCGAGGCTCGTGTAGAACGGCGTGCCTCCGGCGCGGAGCTCGTCGGCAAAGAGCACGCAGCAGTTCTGGGCGAGCATCTCGCACTGGATCACGCCGGGCACCACGGGGTTGCCGGGGAAGTGGCCCTGCAGGAAGAACTCGTCGCCCTTGATGGTCAGCCGTCCCGCGGCCTCGTCGCCCTTGAGCTCGACCTCGTCGAGCAGCAGCATCGGCTCGCGGTGGGGCAGGATGCCCTTGATCTCTTCTTTGTTCATGCTCGCCCCCTAGCCGATGGTCATGAGGCAGCCGCCGTACTCGACGAGCTCGCCGTCCTTGGCGTTGATGGAGAGAACCTCGCCGTCGGCCTCGGCCGCGACCTCGTTCATGACCTTCATCGCCTCGATGATGCAGAGGGTCTCGCCCTTGCGGACCTTGGAGCCCACGTGGACGAAGGGGTCGGCGCCGGGCGCCGGGGAGGCGTAGTAGACGCCGACCATCGGGGCCTTGACCTCGGTGCCGGCGGGCTCTGCGGGCTCGGGCTCCGCTTCGGCGGCAGGGGCCTGCGCAGCCGCGGCCTCGGGGGCCGCCGCGGGGACGGCCGCGCCGGCGGCGAGAAGCGCCTCGGCGCTCACGGCCTGCGGCGCCACGACGACGGGCGCCGGTGCCTGCGCCGCCCCGCGCTCAAGCTCGAAGGCGGAGCCGTCGGGCTCCTCGACGCGGACGCGGGTGAGCCCGCGGTCCTCCATGACGTCGGCGATCTGGGCGATCTTGTTCGAATCCATGCTTATGCCTCCTTGGCGGCGCGGAGCGCTATGCACGCGTTGTGCCCACCGAAGCCGAGGTTTGTCGAGAGGGCCCAGGTGAGCTCGCAGGCGCGGGCCTCGTTGGGTGTGTAGTCCAGGTCGCACGCCGGATCGGGCGTGCGGTAGTTGATGGTCGGGGGCACGACGCCGTCGCGCAGAGCGAGGGCGCAGGCCATGACCTCGGCGGCGCCCGTCGCGCCGATCATGTGGCCGGTCATCGACTTGGTCGAGCTCACGTGGGCCGCGCGGGCGGCGTCCTCGCCGAGGGCGCGCTTGAAGCCGAGCGTCTCGGACGAGTCGTTGAGCTTGGTCGAGGTGCCGTGGGCATTGATGTAGAGGCCCTCCTCGGGGCGGACGCCGCCCTCGGCCACGGCGAGCTCGACGGCGCGGGCGATTCCGGCGGCCTCGGGGTCCGGGCTCGTGATGTGGTGGGCGTCGTCGGTGTTGCCGTAGCCGACGACCTCGGCGTAGATCCTCGCTCCGCGGGCGACGGCGTGCTCCCACTGCTCGAGGACGAGCACGCAGCCGCCCTCGCCCATGACGAAGCCGTCGCGGTCCGCGTCGAAGGGACGGCAGGCGGTCTGGGGGTCGGGGTTCGTGGTGAGCGCGCGGCAGGCCGTGAAGCCGGCGATGACCTCGGGGATGATGGCCGCCTCGGCGCCGCCGGCCAGGATGGCGTCGGCATAGCCGTGCTTGACGGCGCGGAACGCCTCGCCGACCGCGTGGGCCGAGGTCGCGCAGGCCGTGACCACGGGCAGGGTCGGGCCCTGGGCCTTCTGGCGGATGGCGATGTTGCCGGAGGCCATGTTCGGGATCATCATGGCGACGAGGTACGGGGAGGCGCGACGCAGCCCCTTCTTTTCCATGAGGTGGACCTGGTCGGTGTAGGTCTCGACCCCGCCGATGCCCGAGCCCACGTAGACGCCCAGGCGCTCGCGGTCGATCGCGCCCTCGGCGTCGAGACCGGAGTCGGCCATCGCCTCGTCGGAGGCGGCCATCGCGAGCTGCACGCAGCGGTCGAGGTGGCGCGCCTCACGGCGGCCGAAGTACGCCTCGCCGTCGAAGCCCTTGACCTCGGCGGCCACCTGGACCGCGAACCCCTCCGCGTCGAAGCGCGTGATGGGGCCGATGCCGCAGCGGCCCGCGCGCATGGCCTCCCAGGTCTCGGCCGCGGTGTTGCCCAGCGGCGTGACGGCGCCGATGCCGGTGATCGCCACCCTGTGTTCCATCGTCATCTCCCAACCGGGCCGGACGTGCGCCGGCCCCTCTTTACATCGCCATTCCGCCGTCCACGCGGACGACCTCGCCCGTCACGTACGCCGCGGCGTTGCTCACCAGGAAGCGGACGACGGCCGCCACCTCGGAGGGGTCGGCCAGGCGCCCCAGGGGGATCTGCCCCTCGTAGCGCTCGACGACCTGCTCGGGCAGCGCGGCGGTCATGTCCGTCCTCACGAAACCGGGGGCCACGGCGTTGACGGTCACGCCGCGGGGCGCGAGCTCGCGGGCCACCGACTTGGTGAGGCCGATGAGCCCCGCCTTCGAGGCGGCGTAGTTCGCCTGACCCGCGTTGCCCATGAGGCCCACCACCGACGACATGTTCACGACGCGGCCGCCGCGCTGGCGCATGAACGCCCTCGTGAGGGCGCGCGTCATGTTGAACGCGCCGGTGAGGTTCACGCCGACGACGCGCTCGAAGTCCTCGTCCTTCATACGGACAAGAAGCCCGTCGCGCGTGACGCCCGCGTTGTTCACGAGCGCCCAGACGGCGCCGAAGTCGTCGAGGACCGCGCCGACGGTGGCCTTGACCTCATCGGCGCTCGCCACGTCGCAGCGGTACGCGCGGGCGGTCGCGCCGGCTGCCTCGCAGGCGGCGACGGCCTCGGCGGCCGCCTCGGCGTTGCCGGCATAGACGAGCGCAAGGTCGAAGCCGTCGGCGGCGAGGCCCTCGGCCACGGCGCGGCCGATGCCGCGCGACGCGCCGGTGACGAGCGCCACGCGGCGCGAGGCGTCGCGGGACAGGAGCCCTTCTTTACTACTCGGCATCGCGGGCGCCTCCCTTCGCAGCGAGCGCAGCCACGGCCTCGTCGAGTTCCTCGGGGGTCTCGACGTGGTAGAGGCGCGTGCCCTCGAGCGTGCGCTTGACGAGGCCGGTGAGGGTCTTGCCGGGGCCGACCTCCACGAAGGCATCGACGCCGGCGTCGGCCATGGCGCGGACCGTTTCGGTCCAGCGCACCGGGTTCGCGACCTGCGCGGAGAGGAGCTCCGAGGCGGCCGCGGGATCGGCCGGGTACGGGCGCGCCGTGCGGTTTGCCAGCACGGGCACGCGGGTCGCGGCGGGCGCATGGCCCTGCGCGAGGTAGTCGGAGAGGCCGCGGGCAACGTCCGCCATGTACGGGCTGTGGAACGCGCCGGACACGGCGACCTTCATCGCGCGGCCGCCCGCCTCGTGCACGAGCTCGTCGAGCTTGGCGCAGGCCGCGGGCGAGCCCGCCACGACGGTCTGCAGCGGGCTGTTGTAGTTCACGGGCCAGCAGTCGCCGTCGGTCGCGGCCGCCGACTCGGCGGCGAGCTTCTCGACCTGCGCGGCATCGAGCTTGACCACGGCGCGCATGGCGCCGGGGCGCTCTGCCGCGGCGTCGGCCATGAGCTCGGCGCGGCGGCACACGAGCCTGAAGCCGTCCTCGTCGGAGAAGGCGCCGGCGAAGGTAAGTGCCGCCACCTCTCCCAGCGAGAAGCCCGCGACAAGGTCCGGCTCCACGCCGCGCTCCGCGAGCGCGCGGGCGCAGGCGAGGTCGACGGCATAGACACAGGGCTGGGTGTTCGCCGTCTGGGCGAGCTCTTCCTTGGTGCCCCCGAAGCACTGCGCGGACGTGCCCGACCGCGCGGCGTCAGCGGCGTCGAAGACCGCGCGCGCGGCAGGCGACGCCGCGGCGAGCTCCTTGCCCATGCCATGGCGCTGGGAGCCCTGCCCCGCAAAGAGGAACGCTACTTTACCCATGTGCCCGCCCCCGCCAGTACGCGCTCGGCGCCGTCGACGAGGTCGTCGACGATGGCCGCGGCGCTCTGGCGCTCGTGAACCATGCCCGCGACCTGACCACACAGGAAGGAACCGCCCGCGACGTCGCCGTCCTTGGCTGCCCGGCGCAGCGCGCCGGTGCCGAACTCGGCGAGCTTCTCGGGGGAAGCGCCCTCGGCCTCGAGCTTGGCGTACTCGTTCGTGAAGGGCGTCTTGAGCGCGCGGACGGGGTGTCCCGTGGAGCGGCCCGTCGCGCGGGTCGAGATGTCCTTGGCCTTGAGCACGAGCTCCTTGTACGGCTCGGAGACGGTGCACTCGTCGGCCACGAGGAAGCGCGTGCCCACCTGGACGCCCTGGGCGCCCAACATGAGGGCCGCCGCCACGCCGCGGCCGTCGGCGATGCCGCCCGCCGCGACGACGGGGATGTCCACCGCGTCGACGACCTGCGGGACGAGCACCATCGTGGTGAGCTCGCCGATGTGGCCGCCGGACTCGGTGCCCTCGGCCACGACGGCGGTCGCACCGGCGCGGGCGACGAGCTTGGCGAGCGCCACGGAGGCGACGACCGGGACGACCTTGATGCCGGCGGCGATCCACGCCTTCATGTACTTGCGCGGGTTGCCGGCGCCGGTGACGACGACCGGGACCTTCTCGTCGATGACGACCTGGGCGACCTCGTCGGCGAAGGGGCTCATGAGCATAACGTTCACGCCGAAGGGCTTGCTCGTGCGGCGGCGCAGCTCGTGGATCTGGTCGCGGAGCCAGTCAGCGTTCGCGTTCATCGCGGCGATGATGCCCAGGCCACCGGCCTCGGACACGGCCGCGGCCAGGGAGGCGTCGGCGATCCACGCCATACCGCCCTGGAACACGGGCTTTTGGATCCCGAGGGCGTCGCAAAGAGGGGTCTTCAGCATGGCTACTTCTCCAGCTGGGCCTCGACGAGCTCGACGAACTCGCCGACGGTCGCGGGGGTCGCGTCCTGGTCGATCTCGATGTCGAACTCGTCCTCGCAGGCGACGACGACCTCGACGGTCGCGAGGCTGTCGAGTCCGAGCTCGGACATGGTGGTCTCGGGCTTGAGCTCGACGTCGTCGGCGCCGGCGTTGTCGCGGATGATGTCGCAGACGCGCTCGAAGGTGCTGGTATCGGCCATGGTGGTCTCCTTTGTTCTGGGGTTTCTTTGTTGGCTTTGGTGCAAAGACGTGCGTTTGGAGCTTGCTATGCGAAACCTACTTCCAGCGGAGCAGGCATGCGCCGATGTCGAGGCCGGCCCCGAAGCCGACCAGGGCGACGAGGTCGCCACCCTTGAGCTCGCCCGCGCGGGCGAGGCGGTCGAGCGCGAGCGGGATGCAGGCGCTCGAGATGTTGCCGGTGTCGCGCAGGGTGCGGACCACGCGCGAGCCGTCGATGCCGAGGCGCTTGATCGCCGCGGCGAGGATCCGCTCGTTGGCCTGATGGAAGACCAGGTGGTCGATGTCAGCGACCACGATGCCGGCATCGGACGCCATCGCCCCGACGGCGTCGCAGATGGCGGCGACGCCGAAGCGGAACACGCGACGGCCGTCCATGGAAAGGGCGCTCGCCCGCCGCGGCGCCTCCGCGAACGGGGAGGTACCCGCGACGCCGGGGACGTTGAGGACCGCGACGGAGGGGTCGGTCGTGAAGCGCATGGAGAGCGGGTTCGGAGCGGGGCTCGCGACGGTGGAGCCGGCAGCGCAGGCCGCGCTCGGAGCGTCGGGCGCCTCGATGACGGCCGCGCCCGCCCCGTCGCCAAAGAGCACACAGGTGGAGCGGTCGGTCCAGTCGAGGACGCGGCTCATCTGCTCTGCCGCGACCACGAGGACGCGACGGGCGCGCCCCCGTGCGATGTAGCCGTCGGCGACGTCGAGCGCGAGGACGAACCCGGCGCAGGCGCCCGACACGTCGAAGGCCGGGCAGCTCGCGCCCAGGCGCTCCGCAACGGCGCAGGCCTCGGCCGGCAACAGGTGATCGCCGGTCGTGGTCGAACAGACGATGAGGTCGAGTTCGGTGGGGTCAACCTCCGCTGCCTCGATCGCTCGACGGCTCGCCTCGACGGCGAGGTCGTCAAGCGTCTCGGTGGTGCACACGCGACGGCTCTTTATGCCGGTCCGGGTAAAGATCCACTCGTCGGAAGTATCAAGGAACGCCGAGAGCTCGTCGTTCGTCACCGAGCGCGCAGGGAGCGCCGAGCCGGTGCCCAGAATCTGGAAAGACAAAGACCTTGCAACTCCTTTATGCCGAACGAATGTTGACCTGTTAACATTGCTTTGACAGAATAACCTAGGTTGTTGGTTGTTGAGTTCTCAACTTCAGAAGACGGCATTCGACATAGTTGCTTCACAAGTCTCGGATCCAAACATCAGGTTGGAAAGAAGGGCACATGAAGAGCCAGCTGGACATCGTGGAGGTCACCGGTTCCACCAATGACGACCTGCTCAAGATGGGTAAAGAAGGCGCTCCCCACGGCTATGGGCTCGCGGCTCGGCGCCAGACGGCCGGCCGTGGGCGCCGCGGGCACAAGTGGGACTCGACCGAGGGAAACCTCTTGCTCTCCATCGTGCTGCGGCCCGACGTCGAGCCGACAGACCTGAGCGGGCTTGCCGCCGTGTGCGGCCTTGCGGTCTACGAGGAGCTCGAGGCTCTCGGCCTCGCCAATGAGGTGCGCCTCAAGTGGCCGAACGACCTCTATGCCCGCGACAAGAAGCTCGGCGGGATTCTCATCGAGGCGGCCAAGGACGAAGAGGGCGGGACCTTCGCCGTCGCGGGGATCGGCGTCAACGTGGCCTATACTCCGGCGGAGGTGCCTGACGGCGGCCTTCCCGCCGTGAGCCTCATGGACTTGAACGGCGATGTCCCGCCCGTGGACAAGTTGCTGAGAGCAGTCCATGGGGCCGTTGTCGACCGCGTCGACGGGTGGGCCCGCACGCTCAGGCGCGTGCGGAAGGGCAACGGGAAGGAAAACCTCGGGCCTCTCTCCCCCGTGCTCGACGAGTATTTGGGCCACGTCGCGTGGCTCGGGCGAGAAGTAATCGCCCTCTCTCCCGACGGCGCCGAGCTCGCGCGCGGCTGCTTCAAGGCCGTCGACGACCACGGCCGTGCCATCCTAGCCTGCGCCGACGGCACGCACGTCTTCCCCTTTGAGCTCGCCTCCCTCCGACCCCTCGCCCACTGACGACCAACACTGGGTGACAGTCATCACGTGAAGCTTTTTGGAACACACATCATTTGATGCCACCCATCAGCCAATGACTGTCGCCCAGTGATGGGAGTCACAGAAAGCTGCACGCAATGACTGTCACCCAGTGTTGGTGGACAAAGAAAAAGGCCCCGCTGCGGTACGGCAGCGGGGCCTGATTCATCGCTATGCGATCAGCTTAGAGCTTGATCTCGATGTCGACGCCAGCGGGGAGGTCGAGGCGCATGAGCGAGTCGACGGTGCTGGAGGACGGATCGAGGATGTCGATGAGGCGCTTGTGGGTGCGCATCTCGAACTCGTCGCGGGAATCCTTATCCTTGTGCGGCGAGCGGATGACGCAGTAGAGGTTGCGCTCGGTCGGCAGGGGGATGGGGCCGCTCACGCGGGCACCGGTCTTCTGGGCGGTGTCGACGATGAGCTTGGCGGACTGATCAACGACCTCGTGGTCATAGCCCTTGAGGCGGATCCTGATCTTCTGGGTAGACACTGTGGTACCTCCGTAAATGAGCTAACGCTCGGGTCGTTTAGTTGGTGCCGTTCTTGGCGACGATCTCGTCGCGGACGGACTTCGGGACGGGCTCGTAGGAGTCGAACTGCATGGTGTAGCTCGCGCGACCCTGAGTCTGGGAACGGAGGTCGGTTGCGTAACCGAACATCTCGCCCAGGGGCACCTTGGCGCGGATGACCTTGGAGCCGAAGCGGTCCTCCATGCCCTCGATCTTGCCGCGGCGGGAGGTCAGGTTGCCCATGACGTCGCCCATGTACTGCTCGGGGGTCTCGACCTCGACGGACTCGACGGGCTCGAGCAGGACCGGGTCGGACTTCTTCAGCGCGTCCTTGATGGCCATGGAGCCGGCGATCTTGAAGGCGGCCTCGGAGGAGTCGACCTCGTGGTAGGAGCCGTCGATCAGCTTGACCTTGATGTCGACAACCGGGTAGCCGGCGATGACGCCGGTCTCGAGCGCCTCCTGGATGCCCTTGTCGATGGAGGGGATGTACTCCTTCGGGATGACGCCACCGACGATGGCGTTCTCGAACTCGTAGCCCTTGCCCTCCTCGTTGGGCTCCATGTCGATGACGGCGTGGCCGTACTGGCCGCGGCCGCCGGACTGGCGGACGAACTTGCCCTCGGCGTGCTGCACGGCGTGGCCGGCGGTCTCGCGGTAGGCGACCTGCGGCTTACCCACGTTGCAGTCGACCTTGAACTCGCGGCGCAGGCGGTCGACGATGATCTCGAGGTGCAGCTCGCCCATGCCGGCGATGATGGTCTG
>QAKZ01000029.1 GCA_003150175.1 Coriobacteriia bacterium | reverse complement strand
GGCCTGACCGACGACCTCCAGATGCCGCGCACGAGCACGCTCGGCGTCGACGGCAAATACTACAAGGTCGAGTACTCCGCGAGTACCGACGATGTGACCTTCAACGGCTACAAGGGCACGGTATACCGTCCCGAGGCCGGCTTGGACGCCGTCTCCACAAAGCTCACCTGCACGGTTACGGATAAGAACAACCCTGAGGTCACTGCCACAAAGACGCTCGATTTCACGATTGCGCCGCAGGATCAGGCAGACCTTGACAACGAGCTTAAGCTCATGGAGGCCGCCAAGGCGGGCTATGCCTCGGCCATCCTCGATGGCCAGGACGCCGCCGGCGTGACCGCAAACATGCACGCCTTCCAGAAGGCGTATCTCGACGCCGACGGTAAGCTCGCATGGAGCTACGACAAGGCGACCACCGACGCTGCGGGCTCGGGCATCGTCCCGGTGGAGCTTGAGGGCGCGAGTGAGACTGCTGGGTATCGCCTCTTTAAATCGAGCCGCCCCGATCTCCTCAAGCACGAGAATCTCGTTCTTGGCGAGAAGCCCGAGTACAACACCAGGGTCACTATTACCTCTCGCCTCTCCAGCGAGAAGTACGCGCGCTACGCCGAGCGCTATCCGGATAACCCGACCTATGCCAAGCTTGCCAACCAGGACGTAAGCGCGACGGTTGCGATCAAGGGGTCCACTGGTCTCGATGACCCCAACGAAGGCAAGGCAATTACCGTCACAACGCAGGTCATGGGTCCCGACGCGGAGGGAAACGACACCGATTGGGTGCCCGAGACCGAGGTGACGATCCCGGCGGGCGAGACCATGACCGCTGCTGCTCTCACCAAAAAGGTGCTCGAACAGCACGGCATGACCTGTGACGATGGCATGTACACGATTTCCGCCAAGGACGGAGCCCTGCCTAACGGCCAGACGTCTCTCGGAAGCGCGCAGGACTCCCAAGGCAACTGGCGCTGGTGGGTCTTTTACATCAACGGAAAACAGAGCAACCTGCTCGCGGTCAACTATTACGTCAAGGCTGGCGACAAGATCGAGTGGGTCTTCGGCGACGGTTCCGTTAGTACGTTGCCACATACGGTTACGTTTAATACGGGGGAAGGCTCCGCGGTCGACTCCCAGGTCGTTGCCGACGGCGCGAAGGCGACAAAGCCCGCCGACCCCACGCGGGACGGTTTTGTGTTCGCCGGCTGGTACGCCGACGCCGATCTGAAGAGTCCGTATGACTTCTCGACGTCTGTTTCGAAGGACCTCGCTCTCTACGCCAAGTGGGTTAAGGGCAGTTATGTCGTCGACGGTGTTGTCGTCGACCCCGGTGCGCAGGGCCCCAACTGGGATAGCGACTGGCCCGGATTCACGGGCGCCGACAAGGTGACGGAGGCCCCCGTTCCCACCACCGACGCCGAGGCCAAGTGGGTTACGACCCTCAAGGACTCCTCCGAGTGGAACACGTCCGTGTCCGATCCCCTGCTCGTCGGCGACTACGTCTACATCGCCGTCGGCTCCAAGCTCTACAAGAAGAACGTTGACACGGGCGAGACGGTTAAGGACGGCGAGGCTGCCCTTGCCGCGGCGATCGACTCGACCTCGCGAATGGTATACGTCGATGGCCTGATTCTGGTGCCGTTGAGCTCCGGCCGCCTCCAGGCCCTCACGGTCGACACGCTTACCACCAAGTGGGTGACCGGCGCGCTGCCTAGCGGAACCCAGGGCAATCAGCAGTCCCTCTCGTCCGTCACGGTGCGCGACGGCTACGCCTACTTCGGGTCAACCGACGCCGATTGGTCGAACAGCTACGGTGGTTACCTGCTGTGCGTCCGCCTGTCTGACGGACAGGTCATGTGGAACAAGGCCAACGAGAACTCCGCCGGCTACTACTGGTCCGGCATGGCGTTTGCCGGCGGCTACGGCATCATCGCCGACGACTCGGGCACGGTGAGTGCCGTTGACCCGGCGACAGGCGATGTCGTCTCGACCCTCAAGGTCGCCGACCGCGTGCGCGCTACGGTTCTAGCGGACGGTTCCACGCTCTATGTGGCGAGCAACGACGGCGTGCTCCACAAGCTTTCGATTTCCTCTGATGGCATCCTTTCGGAGGTCTCGAGCGTCAAGTTTGGCGCGAGCTCCACGTCCACGCCGGTCCTCGCCAACGGCAAGATCATTGTGGGCGGCGCGTCTGTGGACGGCTTTACCGGTGGTTATCAGGGCAAGTACGAGTACCACTACGGTCAGATCGCCGTTATCGACGCGGCGACCATGAAGGTCGAGAATGCCGTGTGCAAGGCCGACGGCAACTATATCCGCCAGTACGGTTACGATGCGGGCGGCGACGTCAAGTCCCAGCCCATCGTCTCGGTCCAGGACGGACAGACCTATGTCTTCTTCACCTCCAACAACAACCCCGGCGGCATCTATCGTTACCGCGTGGGCGACGAGGAGGCGGAGCTTCTCTACACGCCCGACACCGCGAACCAGAACTACTGCATGTCGTCCATCTCGGTGGGCTCCGACGGCTCCCTTTACTACACCAACGACTCCGGCAAGCTCTTTGCCATCAAGGGCAACGGTGAGCGCCTCAAGCGCTATACGGTGACCTTTGATGCGAACGGCAAGGACGTGGAGCTTCCCGCGTCTCAGCGCGTCAAGCAGGGTCACCTGGCCATTGAGCCCTCTGCCAAGCCCACGTGCGCCGGCTTCACCTTCGTCGGTTGGTACAAGGACGCCGCGTGCACGCAGGCCTGGGACTTTGCCAAGGACGTCGTGACTGCCGACGTGACGCTCTACGCCAAGTGGAACGCAAAGAACGACAACAACAAGACCGACGACGCAAAGAAGGACAACGCCTCCGGCGGGCAGATCTCGCTGTCCGGCAACGGCGGCAAGAAGACCACGCTCGCACTCACCCTCAAGTCGAACGTATCGGCCGAGGCCAACGAGTCCGAGGAGAAGGCCTCCCTTCTTTCCGGCTTCACGTCCGGCGAGGCGACGGGCACGACTCCGACCACCACTTCTGCCGAGGGTGAGGCCGACCTCGGCGCCGATGCGGGCTTCGTATCTCCTGAGTCCAGTCGTGCGCTTCCCATCTGGCCCTTCATCGGCATGGCAGTGGCCGCCGCGGCGCTCATCGTCGTGCTTGTTGCCAAGCGTAGGAAGGGGGACGAGGAGTAATGGCCGAGCCTAATTCCAATATCCCCGGTGACGAGGGCAAGAAGGGCGCCCGCGTCTGGCGCCCGGTCGTCGCCGTTATCGCCGCCGTGGCCATCGTTTTCTGCGCCTGGTCCGCATGGCAGTACGCGCAGGGCAACGACCCGCTCGCGTTTCTCTCCGGCGAGGCGCTCCAGACCGTGGCTGAGCCTGCCGCCGCCGACGGCCAGGCGGCCGCGACGCCGCAGGTCACCATGACCGCGAACACGGTGACCGCCGACGACGTGGCCGCCGCCTGCACGGGGCTCAGCTTCGACGGCTCCGACGTCTCGGTCGCGGCCGACGACGTCAAGGCGGTCCTGACTGCCGACGGGGTCTGGGTCGAGCAGGCGACGACCGACGACGCGCCCGCCATGGTCGACGAGACCGCCCGCCGCGCGGCCGCGCTCGCCAAGTGGGCCGCCGAGCAGAACGTGGGCCTGTCCGACGTGACCTGGATCTCGGAGGACGCCAACGGCGCGGTGCGCCTCGTCGTGCGCTTTGGCTGCGACGATGCCCCGACCTCCGGCGATGCCTCCGCGCTTCTGTCCGCGGCGAAGGGTTACGCCATCAGCGGCAACGCCTACGCGCTGCTGGGCGACGCCCCCGCCTTCGCCCAGCAGGGCGGCGAGGCCCCGACGCTTCCCGACGACTCCGCCATCACCGTCGTCCAGAAAAAGACCGTCGACGGCGAGGCCCTGACCAAGACGAAGACCACCTATCGCGTGGTCGACCAGAACGGAAAGAACGTCTCGTCGAAGAGCGACTCTACGGGCGGCTCTGCCTCGGGCGATTCTTCCCAGCAGGGCGCGACCATCACGGTGAGCATCACCGTCGACGGCTCGTCCGCCGGGGCGGGCAGCTCGTCGGCCACGCTTGCGCTTCCCGCGGGCGCGACCGTCTACGACGCCCTGGCGAGCTGCGGCGTCTCGTTCAACGCGAAGGCCACCGGCTACGGCATGTACGTGAGCTCGATCGCCGGCCTTGCCGAGAAGGAACACGGCGGCATGAGCGGGTGGATGTACTCCGTCAACGGGACCGTCGCCAACATCGCGTGTTCCAGCTATGTGCTCTCCGGCGGCGAGTCCATCTACTGGTGGTACGCCAACGTGGAGTACTAGATCGACTGGCGTCATACGCCATCCGCGCGCGGGCGCCGGCAATCTCGTCGGCGCCCGCGCTTCTATACAATGAACGCCACGAGATTTGAGTGGGGAGGCGCTATGGTCAAGGACAGCAGCCAACGGGCGATGGATTCTGGTCACAAAAATGAGGATGCTGTTGCACCTAAAACTGCGAAGGGTATAGTAAAAGACAATAGTAGCCAGCGCGCCTCTCTCGGAAACGATGATGCGAACCAAGCTGGCTCCTTTTTTGTAGAAATGAAGCCTTTTCTTTCGGTTGATCAGCAGGTGCGTCATCTTGTCGAGACGGGCATCGAATGCCCAGATTTGAACGAAGCAAAAGAACTGCTTGAAGACATCAATTACTATCGCCTTCGCGCTTATTGGATGACTTTCGAACACAATGGCCAAATCGCAAAGGCAACAGAGCTGTCTTCGATCGTGGATATCTATCGATTGGATGCTGCGCTGCGTCAATGGTTATGGGCTGCTATACAACCTATAGAAATCAAAATTCGGACCAGTTTTGCTTACTTCCTGTCACGCGACTATGGCCCGCTTGCGTATCGGGATTCGCTGCTATTTGCCGACAGCTCTCGCCACGGAGGGCTGCTCTCGTCAATTGATCAAGAGATAGCAAGGGCGAAAAAGAATCAAGAGCCGTGCGTTTGTCATAACTTGGAGAAATACGGCGACCTCCCGTGTTGGGCGGTTGTCGAGGTCATGACAATGGGACAGGTTTCCTCATTAATTGGCCTGCTGCGAGATGACTTTAGGACGGCGCCGACCGCGAAAGCGATCGCCGGTGCATTTGGCCAAAGGCCTCCAATCCTAAAAAGCTGGCTGATGCACTTGTGCGCAGTGCGTAATCTCTGCGCGCATCAGGGACGCTTTTATAATCGTGTAATGCGAATACGTCCAAAAATGTTGCGCAAGGACATCCGCTGGGCATCAAATAAGGAATTCCCAACATTTATTGTGATAAAGCGGCTCTTTGAACAAACGTGGCCAGATCGTTGGAATGACATGGCGATTGAACTTGGTCACATTATCGATGCATATCCAAATGTTTCGCTTGCGCCTATGGGTTTTCCGGACTGTTGGCGAGAAGTGCTTGGCGTGCCGAAGGCTGAAAACGGAAGCGAGGCGGACGCGTGGGCCGAACAATAAGGCACATAGCCTTCGACGCGTGTCACGCGTGCGTGCCGGCGGCGCTCTTTGCGGCGATCCTGCTGCTCACGATGTTCGCCGTGCAGCCGGTGCTCGTGGCGCTCTCGCT
>QAKZ01000094.1 GCA_003150175.1 Coriobacteriia bacterium | reverse complement strand
CGACGGGCTTCTTTGCCAAGCTGTCCTGCGCGGTCTTGTCCATGACTTCTTACCTCCTCGTTTAAGGAGTATAAGGGGAGCCCGGAGAGCGGAAGAGGGCGCACGGAGGAATCAACAGCCCTGAGGGAAAGTCCGCCACTTGGGGGCATGATAACAACGGCTGTTGAACATTCAATGCCGACGCTCAACACTTCGGATCGGCGCTTCGCACCGAAAGACGATCCCGCGCCTTGCGCGCCGGAGTCCCGCCACAAAGAAGGGCTCCGGCGCCTGGGTCTAAAGCTCGACCATGCGCGCGACGATGCGGGCGCAGTCGCGGGCGGCCTTCTTCTCAAAGGT
This sequence comes from Coriobacteriia bacterium, assembly GCA_003150175.1. GTDB lineage: Bacteria > Actinomycetota > Coriobacteriia > Coriobacteriales > Atopobiaceae > Paratractidigestivibacter. The sequence continues at coordinate 21,719 of QAKZ01000094.1, read as the reverse complement.
ATTGTAGTCAACGACCTGGCCCTCGGCGCCGGGCTTATCGCTGATGGCGCGCACGACGACGAAGGGCACGCCGTTGAGATAGGCGGCCTGCGCGATGGCACAGCCCTCCATCTCGCAGCACAGGCCGCCGAAGGTCGCGAGGATGCGCTCCTTCTGTTCCGTGGCCGAGATGAACTGGTCGCCGGAGACGACGCGACCCTCGAGGACCTTGATGTCGGGGGCGACGGCGGCGGCAGCGGCGCAGACCGACTCGCGCATGCCGGCGTCGGCCGGGAAAGCAAGGGTGTCGAGCCCGGGGACCTGGCCGGGGGCGTAGCCAAGCGGCGTCACGTCGAAGTCGTGCATGACGCAGTCGGTGGAGACCACGAGGTCGCCCACGTCGAGGCGCTCGTCGAGCGAGCCCGCCACACCGGTGTTGATCACGCGGCCCACGCCGAAGCGGTCCACGAGGATCTGCACGCAGATGCCCGCGTCGACCTTGCCGATGCCGGACTGGACAACGACGACGTCCGCTCCCCCGAGCTTACCCTCGCAGAACTCCATGCCGGCGACCTTCGTCGCGCGAGCGCCCTCCATGGCCTCCTTGAGGAGCTCGACCTCCGAGGCCATCGCGCCGATGATTCCCGTCTTCATAGCTGTTTCCCTTCTAGAGTCGCCTGGCTTTACGCCGTCGGCTTCACGCAGTCGGTTTCGTGCCGTCGCTGTTCGGCGCATCACTTTATGGTTCTACCCACAAACCTGAACAAGATGCGCCCCCACGCGGCCTTACGCCGGGTAGGTCATGTGCGCGGAGTCGATGCCGTAGAGGGTGTTCTCCAGGTAGCGGCGAGCCCACCAGTGCGCGAGGTTGAGGTCGGCGTCATGCCAGTTGCCGCACTCGGCGGGCTTGGCTCCGGGGATCTCGCCCTCGAAGTCGCGGGCGAACTCGAAGCAGCGCGTGACCAGCGGCGCCACGTCCGCCGGCGTCCACTCGCCGAAGAGCACGAGATAGAAGCCCGTGCGGCAGCCCATGGGCCCGAAGTAGACCACACGGCCGGCCCATTCGGGGTCATTGCGCAGGAAGGTCGCGCCGAGGTGCTCGAGGGCATGGGCCGCGGCCGTGTCCATGACCGGCTCGCGGTTGGGAGCTGTGAGGCGCAGGTCGAAGGTAGTGATGACGGCCCCGGTCGCGGGATCGCGGTCGACGCGGCTCACGTACACTCCCGGCTCGAGCGTGAGGTGGTTCACCGTGAAGCTGGAGATGAGTTCCATCGTTGTCCTTTCGAAGTTTGGCATCGGGGAAGAGGCGGGGTCGGATCGGAGACCGAGCCAGGGGTCGGCACGGGGATCGGGCAGGAGGTCGGCTCGGGTCACGGGATCAAAGGGCGCGGGCGATCCAGGGACGGCCGTGGAGCGCGTGCACGGCGCGGTTTCTCGCCCCGGGCATGCCAACGCCGTCGGCCAGGTGCAAAACGACGACGCCGTCCGTCCCGTAAGCGGTGATGCCGCAGAACAGCACGCCGGTGCGGTACTCGGGGTCGAGGTCGGCGCCGAGCGCCTCCTCGACGCAAGTGCGCGCCTCCTCGGCGACGGCGTCGAGGTCCGCGCCCGGAGCGACGGCGAAGGGCACCTTGCAGATGCCGGCGTTCGCGGGGTCCAGGTGCGTGAGGGTCGTCTTGTTCAGCACGGAGTTAGGGATCACGTCGACGTCGCCCGCGCGGCTGCGAAGCGTCGTGGAGCGCCAGGTCACGTCGGTCACCGTGCCCGTCGTGGTGCCGACGGTGACTTTGTCGCCGGGACGGACGGCGCGGCTGAGCATGAGGCCGAGCCCGCCCACGATGTTCGAGATCGTGTCCTGCAGGCCGAGCGAGATCGCGACCGAGACGACGCCCAGGGCGGCGATGAGGCCCGAGGGGTCGACGTTGAAGACGGGCCTCAGCACCGAGAGGAACGCGAGCGACCAGATGGCGGTCCTCAGGATATTGATGAAGATCGAGGCGTTCGGGACCTCGGAGGCGTCGAGGACCTTGTTCGCCAGGCGCACGACGACGTTCTGGACGATCAAGGCGATCGCCACCGCGAAGGCGATGACGGCGCCCTTCTGGATGAGCGCCTCGGTTATGTTGATGACCTGCTGGTCCATGTTTGCCCTTCTTTTGCCGGAGGTCAGCTTACCTTGACCAGGGGCGCGAAGCCCTTGAGGAGCTTCTTGGTCTTGCCCGTGCGCGTGAACTTGACCTCGATGGTGTCTCCGGATGCGGCCACGACCACGCCGGGGCCGAAGGTCTTGTGAGAGACGCGGTCGCCCTTGGCGAAGTCCGTGGGCTTCTCGTAGGCGCTGGGAGCCGCCGCGGGCGCGGACGTCAGGCGCGAGGTCTCGCTCGCAGAGGCGTGGCCGCCGACCCGCGTGCGGGAGCCGAACGACGAGCCCGCGCCGGAGCCCACAGCGGAGCTGGAGCTGAACTCGCGCCAGGTCTTTGCTCCCGAAGCGGAGCCCGAGCGCTGCGGGGAGCCGCCCGTGGAGCGCGTGCGCGAGCCGAAGACGTTGCCGCCGTAGACGGACGACCCGCGGCCGCTGCCGAAGGTACCGTGGCGGTCGCCGCGCTTCTCCCAGCCCACACCGGTCATGCCGAGCGAGCCCACGCCCTCGCGCTCGCAGTCCTCCTCGGGGATCTCGCGCACGAAGCGGCTCGGCGGGTTGGCCTGCGTGGAGCCGAAGGTGCGGCGCGTGGCGGCATAGGTGAGGTAGAGCTTCTTGCGCGCGCGGGTGATGGCGACGTACGCCAGGCGCCGCTCCTCCTCGAGCTTGGCCGGATCGGAGTCGCCGAAGGTCGTGTGGGGGAAGATCCCTTCCTCCATGCCGGCGACGAAGACGACCGGGAACTCGAGGCCCTTGGCCGCGTGGACCGTCATCATCGTGACGGCGCTCGACTGGCCCGCGAGCGAGTCGAGGTCGCTGCGCAGCGCGAGCCACTCGAGGAAGGCCGGGAGCTTCTCGGCCGCGACGGGCGGGAGCGCGGGGTCGGTCGCAGGGGCGGGGGCCGCGGGGACCGGCGCGCCGGCGGCGGCATCCGTGCCGGCGGCGCCCGCGCCGGGAGTGCCCTCCCCGCCCGCGGCGTCCAGGGCGCCCGCTGCGCGGAGCTGCTCGAGCGACTCGAGCGTGGAGGTAACGTCCTCGTGGGTCTCGTCGAACTCGGCGGCGACGCCCATGAACTCCTTGATGTTCTCGATACGGCCGTCCGCCTCGTCGGAGTGCTCGGCCTCGAGCGCTCGGATGAGGCCCGCCTTGGTCACGATGGCGTCGACCACCTGCGCGAGCTCGCCCGAGACGCGGCGGCCCGACTCGATGACGTCGCAGAACTCGCCGAGCGCCTTGCGCACCTTCGGCGAGAAGAGCCCCGCCTCGCAGATGCCCTGCTGGCAGGCGGCGTAAAAGCTCACGCCCTCGTCGGCGGCGAGCTGCTGGAGCTTGGCCACCGACGTCGAGCCGATGCCGCGGCGCGGGGTGTTGATCACGCGCTGGACCGACACGTCGTCGTTGGGGTTGCACACGGCCTTGAGGTAGGCCGTCACGTCGCGGACCTCGGCGCGGTCGAAGAACCTCGTGCCGCCCACGATCTTGTACGGGACGCCCGCACGCAGCAGCATATCCTCGAGGATGCGGGACTGCGAGTTCATGCGGTAGAACACCGCGAAGTCGTCGTAGCTCGTGCCCGCGTCGTGCAGGCGCTCGATCTCGGCCCCGATCCAGCGGCCCTCGTCGCGCTCGTCGGAGGCCTGGAAGAGCTTGATCTTCTCGCCGTCGCCCGCGTCGGTAAAGAGGCGCTTGGCCTTGCGGCGCGAGTTGTGCGCGACCACGGAGTTCGCCGCGTTGAGAATGTGGCCGGTCGAGCGGTAGTTCTGCTCCAGGCGCACGGTCTTCGCGTCGGGGTAGTCCTTCTCGAAATCGAGGATGTTCTGGATGTCCGCGCCACGCCAGGAGTAGATGGACTGGTCGTCGTCGCCCACGACCATGAGGTTGCGGTACTTGGCGGCGAGCAGGTTCGTGATGGCGTACTGGACGTGGTTGGTGTCCTGGTACTCGTCGACGCTGATGTGCTGGAAGCGGTCCTGGTACTTCTCGAGCACGTCGGGGTGCTTGGACAGCAGCTCGAGCGCCTTGAGCAGGAGGTCGTCGAAGTCCATGGCGTTGGCCTTGGCAAGGCGCACGTCGAGGGCGCGGTAGACGCGCCCGGCCACGCGGTCGGCAGGGTTCTGAGAGCTCTCGAGCTCGGCCGCGGACTGCATGGCGTTCTTGGCGGAGCTGATCTTCGAGCGGACGGCGCGGATGGGGAACTGCTTCTGGTCGATGCGCAGGTCGCTCATGATGGACTTGACCATGCGGTTCGAGTCGTCGTCGTCGTAGATAGTGAAGTTGCTCGTGTACCCGATGGCCTCGGCGTCCTCGCGCAGCATGCGCACGCACATGGCGTGGAAGGTGCAGACCCACATGCCGCGGGTGCCGTCGGGCAGGATGGCGCCCAGGCGCTCGCGCATCTCGGCCGCGGCTTTGTTCGTGAAGGTGATGGCGAGGACCTGCCAGGGGCGCACGCCCTCGTCGGCGATCATGTGGGCGATGCGCATGGTGAGGACGCGGGTCTTGCCGGAGCCTGCGCCCGCCAGGACCAGCAGGGGCCCGCGCGTGGTCTCGACCGCCTCACGCTGGGCGGGATTCAGGCCGTCGAGGTCGATGTTCGCGCGCGGCGCGGCCGGGGCTCCCCACATGGGCGTCGGCTCCGCCATCGTGGCGGCGGGCGCCACGGCGACGGCCCCCTCCCCCGCCTCGGGAGGCAGGTAGGAGTCGTAGCCGGCAGGCTCCTCCTCGTCGGAGGGTGCGAAGAATGTGAGCTGATCGTCGTTCATGCGCTGCGGTTCCTCTCGATAGCTTTAGCGACTTAAGAGTGTAACCGCCCCGCGGGACAACAATTGCCCGCCCAGCGAATCCCCACCATCATTCGGCGGCGGTCGTTCACCTTCATTCGGCGACAGTCATTGCGTGCAGCTTTCTGGGACACCCTCGTCCCGGCGCATCTATCGGCCGCCGTCATTTGGCAGCAGCAGGTGGGAGCAGCGTTATTGCCGCACTTGCCGGCTAGTTAGAGAGGAGATGCAGAAAAGCGCCCGCCTCCACGGGCAGTGGCCACGGACCTTCGGCCGACTCGGGCCGCGCGCCCTCCCCACGCCTCCTACAGCTTGGAGAGAAGTGCCTCGCATCCCGCGAGCACATCCGCGTACGTCGCGTCGAAGTCGCCCGTGTACCACGGGTCGGCGACGTCGCGCGGCGAGTCGGTCCAGTCGAGCAGGCAGCTCACCTTGTGATCGGGGTCGCCATGGAGGATATGCTCGAGTCCATAGGCGTTCTCCGCGTCCATGTACACGATGCGGTCCCAGTCGCCGTACTCGGCGCGCGTGATCTGGCGGGCGCGGTGGCGCCTCACAGGGATGCCGACCTCGCGGAGCTTAGCCACCGTGCCGTGATGCGGCGGGTTGCCGATCTCCTCGCGACTCGTGGCGGCCGAGTCGACGACGAACTCGTCCGCGCGCCCAGCGCGGCGCGCGAGCTCCTCGAAGACGAACTGGGCCATCGTCGAGCGGCAGATGTTGCCGTGGCATATGAATAGAATGCGCGTCATACCTACAAGACCCCTGACCTGCGGTTTTATTGATGTCATTGAGGCTATTTTACTGGTTTGCGAATGTCGCAGAGTCCGGATGGGACAATGGGGTCTCTTGCCGCCCGTTAAAGCCGAGCCGCTCCGCGCAGCGATGCAAAGAAAAGCAGAGTTGTTGGTCCTTTTGCAAAGAATCATCGAGTTCTTGAGGCTCGCAGGGCCAACAACTCGGCATATTTTTGCAAAAGAACCAACAACTCGGGTTTTCTTCGCAACTGGACCAACAACTCGGGTTTTCTTCGCAACTGGACCAACAACTCAACGATTCTTTGCAAGTAGGCCAACAACTCAACGACTCTTCGCATGGGCTTCGCCATGTCCACATCCGACCCGCCGTTAAGAACCCGCGCGAAACTGCAATCTAAGGTTGGTAGACCCTCCCCCCGGCGGCGCCCGAGAATGATATCGTCAACCAACCGCGGCGGAAGGAGCACCATGAACCTCGGAAACAACCTGTACCAAGCTCGAAGGAAGACCGGTTACTCGCAGGAGGAGGTCGCCGCGAAGATCGGGGTGAGCAGGCAGACCATTTCCAAGTGGGAAACGAATGAGACCATCCCCGACATCTTCCAGTCAAAGAAAATGGCGCTCATGTACGGGATCGCCCTCGACGACCCGATCGCCTACGACGCTGAGGTCGAGGAGATCCAGGACGCGATCGACAAGTTCAGCGAGCAGGACGCCTTCCTCGTGCTGAAGGACATCCTGTATAGGATTTGGCAGGTTCGGAAGAAAAAATAGGGCTTGGTCGCGAGGGACGCCTGAGATAGCTCCGCAAAGAGAAGGTCGGAGCCCATGTTCCGGGGGACATAGGCTCGGCGGCAAGAAACCCACCGACACGTGCGACGCGCGCTAGCCCAGCCACTCCCCGAGCACGTCGTTCAGCTTGTTCATGTCGAGCGGCTTGGCCACGTGCTCGTTCATGCCGGCGTTCTTGGCAAGCTGCACGTCTTCGGCGAACGCGTTCGCCGTCATGGCAACGATCGGCAGCTTCCCGCGCTCGCCCGTCATCTTCCAGTCCAGGATCACGGCGAAGTAGTCGTCGCCCGCATCGTGCCGTGCGCAGCAGCGCCGCACGGCCTCCTCCCCCGAGAGCACCCATTCACCGTCGATCCCGATCTCGTGCAGGGTGCCGGTCGTGCTCTCGCAGCATGTGCGGTCGTCGTCCACAACGAGCACCGGCAGATCCACGAGCTCCCGCTCCTGCCCGAGCTCGTTCTCCTGGAGCTTGAGGAAGATCGTCACCGTGATCTTCGTGCCCTGGTCCGGCGCGCTCTCGACCTCGATAGAGCCGTTCATGAGGTTCACGAACACCTGCTGGATCCTCAGGCTGTCGCCGCAGACAGCCTCGTGCTCGATGTGGTTGACGTGCACCTCGAAGTCGTGCCCGTGCGCGTCGATGCCTGGCCTCGTGAGCGTGAGCAGGTTGTCGACCAGCTCGGGCAGGCTGAAGTCCTCCTCTGCCAGCGTGATCTTCCCGCTCTCGATGCGGGCCATGTCCAGCACCTCGTTGATGAGGCCGAGCAGGTGGCGACTGGACTTCGTGATCTTTCCCAGGCACTCGACGACCTTGGCCTGGCTGTCGATGTTCGCCCCCGCGATCGCCGTGAGGCCGATGATCGCGTTCATCGGCGTGCGGATGTCGTGCGACATGTTTGAGAGGAACTCGGTCTTCGCTCGGTTCGCGTTCTCCGCGGCGCGGTAGGCCTCCTTGAACGCATGGCGCGACTCGATCTCGGCTTTCTTCTCTTGCGAGACATCCATCGACGCTTGGAGCGCCTTCACGAGCCGGCCGCCCTCCCACTCCAGCGGGATGAAGGAGGCGATCTTGTACGTGTCCTCGCCGAGCGTGCAGTACTCGAACTTGTAGATCTGGTCCTCGCCCGTCAGGTGCGCGCGAATGGCATCCACCGAGGTCATGGCCTCGAGCGAGTCCAGAGGCTCCAGCATCTTGTACTTGCGCGCCACCTGCGCGACGAAGTCGTGGTAGGCGCCCGTCGGCTTGTAAACCGGCTCGCCCTGGAGGCTGTAGAACTCGTAGCGATCGCGCTCAAGGTCGAGCACGACGAAGCGGTCGACCAGGCGCACCATACTCTGGATCAAGAGGCCCATCGACGCGTTGTCCGAGGCCACCCGCTGCTGCCGGGCGAGCTCCTCCTTGGCCTCCGTGATGTCCCGCAAGAAGATCATGGCGTACTCGGAGTCGTCGATCTCGCCCCGCATGATGACGTTGCGGATCCAACGCACCTCTCCGTCGAGGATGATCCGGCACTCCAGCGAAAGCTCAGTCTTCAGGCCCTTGAGCTTCTTTGCCATGTAGGTGCGGTCGTAGAAGTCCGTGACGGCCTGCCGGTCGCCCTCGACCACGTAACGGTTCACGAGGTGGTGAACGAGCTCGTCCCAGGTGCCGCCCCGCTCGAACACCGTCATGAGCGAGGGCTCCACCTTGAAGATGTCGAAGGTGTTCTCCTCGAGGTTCACGTAGTACTCGCAGAGGTTCGCGTCGGTGAAGGCGCGGTGGAACGCGGCGGAGCGTTGCACCTGCATCTGCGCCTTCTTGCTCTCGTCGCAGTCGAAGAGTACCACAGCGCGGCGCTGATCGCCTCGTTTATCAGCGAAAGGTTCTCGTGCTCCCAGGTCAGGTGCACCGACATGACCCAGATAGGCTTGCCCAGCGCGTCCGTCGCGTCCTTCTTGCATAGCTCGGCGTTCACCGGGGAGCCGTCGGAGGTGAGGACCCGGCCCTCACCGCGGCCGCTGATCCGCGGGAAGCGGCCCGGCTCCAAAAAAGAGGCGCCCTCGCCGTAGAACATGTTCCGCAGCGAGCCGCCCGTCCGCGCCATGAAGGAATCGAGGGTGTAGCCCAGGCCACGCAGCAGCGGCTCGCTCACCGAAAGAATGGTCAGGTCGGGGTCGTAATACCCCGTGACCGTCCCCACGCAGCCGTTGTCCAGGACGGTGTCCGGATGGCCCGGAGCGCCGACTCCCCCAGAAGCGCCTGGTCGGGCGACTGGATCAGATCGTTGCTGTTGTCGACAAAAGCCATTCCTGAGGACCTCGCATGTTCCGGTCGCTGCGCACGGCGGCACAGCTGGTAGCAACTCAAAGATGCGTAATTTTCCCTCGAGCGCGTGGCATCCAGGGCCAAGAAGCACGAATCAACGCCAAAGCACCGCATAGGCGCCGCGCAGTTAGGAAGAAGGGCGGGCGGCGAGGTGGCCGACGAGAGGATGGTTGGCGGGGGGCAGCCAAGGCTGCCACGCCGTCGGCCACCCGACACCCGTTGTCCATTTACGGCGCGCCGCCGTCACGCTCGCCGAGAGGTGCCTCTCTGCCCCTCGCAAAGCTGGTATTTTCGTGCAAGGTTGCGTAAAGGAGAGGGACGTCCATGCGCGAGATCGTGCGCCAGATCACCGACCCCATAGGGTTCCACATCCAGCTCGCCGTGCTGCTCGCAGGCGAGGCCCAGCGATGGCGCAGTCGCGTGACGTTCGAGCACGAGGGGCGCAGCGCCGACGCCTCCGACCTGATGGCGCTTTTGGCCATGGGCGTGCGCACCGGCGAGGCCGTGGTCGTGCGCGTCGAGGGCATCGACGAGGACACCGCCGCCGAGGCCATCGAGCGCCTCGCGCGCACCTGGTAGAGGCCGCACCCGGTAGAAGTCGCGCCCCCCTACAGCAGCCCGAAGTGCTCGAGCGCCTTCGCGACGCCGTCGTGGTCGACGTCGTCGGTCACGTAGTCCGCCGCGGCGAGCGCCTCGGGCGAGGCGTTGCCCATTGCCACGCCGATGCCGCACATCCGCAGCATAGAGGCGTCGTTCCCGCCGTCGCCGAACGCGATGGTCTCTTCCGCGGAGATCCCGTAGCGCTCGAGCGTGGCGCGAATGCCTGCGGGCTTGCTGCTGTTCGCGGGCACGACGTCGCAGAAATAGTCGCACCAGCGCGTGGTCAGCACGCCCGTCGTCGCGTCGGTGACGATGTGCTCGTCCTTTGGCGGCAAAAACGCGCAGAACTGCAGCACGTGGGCGCCGAGCGCGTCGTGCACGTCGCCTTGGTCGTAGCAAAGGCCCGCATTCTTCTCGACCTCGCGGATGGCGTGGCTGTAGCGGTTGACGTAGGCATGGTCCTTCTCGAGAACGAGCACGTCGTAGAGGCCGTCGTCGACCTGCCCCACGATCGTCTTCACATCAGAGTCCGGGATGGGGGTCTCGAAGTAGGTCCCCTCGGCGTCGTAGCAGCACGAGCCGGTGGAGGTCACGTACGCGTCGAAGCGGCCGAAGCCCTCGAAGCCGTAGCGGATGCACGGCGGCAGCTGATACTCGGGGCGGCCCGATGCGATGACGCACTTGACCCCGCGGCAGCGCAGCTCGATGAGCGCCTGCTTGGTCGATGCGGCGAGCTTGTGCGTCTTGAAACTCAGCAGCGTGCCGTCGATGTCGAAGAACGCGGCCTTGATCATGTCTTCTCCCCCTGTGCTCGATGGCGTGCGCGGCGCCGTTCACGGGCACCGCCTGCGGGTTTCGCCTGCAGGCACCGCCTGCGAGTTCTGTCTGCGGGGTTCCACCCACAGACACCGTCCGCGACCACCCATTATACGTGGGAAAGAAGCCCGCCTACCTGGTCGCGATGCCCGCGCAGGCGACCGCGACGGCCTCTTCGACGTCGTCGGTCACGCAGAACAGCTCCGGATCGAGCGGCGATATGTTCCCGCAGCCTGCGACCGTGCCGCGCAGCCACTCCACGAGCCCGCGCCAGTACTCGCTCCCGATGAGCACGACCGGCCGCTCCGGCGCCTTGTGGGTCTGGACGAGCGTGAGCACCTCGAACGCCTCGTCGAGCGTGCCGAACCCGCCCGGAAAAACAATCGCGCCGCGCGAGTACTTGACGAACATCGTTTTCCGCACGAAGAAATACCGGAACGTCATGCCGAGGTTGACCCACTCGTTGATGCTCTCCTCGAGCGGCAGCTCGATGCCGAGGCCGACCGAGACCCCGCCCGCCTCGAACGCGCCGCGATTCGCGGCCTCCATGATGCCGGGGCCGCCGCCCGTCATCGTCGCGACCCCGCGCTCGGCAAGAAGCCCTCCGACCTGCTGCGCATTGGCGTACATGGGGTCGTCCGGGGCGGTTCTCGCCGAGCCGAGCACGGCGACGGCGGAGCCGAGCTCGGCGAGCGCGCCGAAGCCGTCGACGAACTCGGCCTGGATGCGCAGGACGCGCCAGGAGTCGGTGTGCAGCCACGCGGTGTCGGTCTCGGGCTGCAAAAGGTGGCTCACGGTGGTGTCGCGCGGGATCATCTGGCCGCGCATGATCACGGGGCCGCGGCGGTAGGTCTCCGCGGCGCGCTTCTCTTCTTCTGTCATTCATTCTCCTTGGTTGGCGTTCCTCAACGGTACGACCGGCCAAGAAAAGCGCACGTCAGCGAAGGGTAAGCGACTCGTTAACGTTGAGCGCGCAACGGTAAGGGGCGCGGCGGGCGCGGCGCGCGCAAGCGACCGAACAGATCGTCGCAGCGGCCGAACCGCATCCCCGCGCCTAGGCGAAGATGCCCGCGCAGGCGGCCTCGACGGCCTCCTCGACGTCGTCGGTCACGAGCAGGCCGTCGACGTCCTCCGGGCTGATGTAGCCCATCCCGAGCGGCGCCGCGCTCAGCCAGTCGAACATGCCCTCCCAGTAGTCCTTCCCCACAAAGACGAGCGGGACCTGCTCGGTCTTGCGCGTCTGCATGAGGGTGAGCTGCTCGAAGAGCTCGTCGAGCGTGCCGAAGCCGCCGGGCATCGCGATGGCGCCGTTTGAGTACCAGCTGAACATGGCCTTGCGCACAAAGAAGTACCTGAAGCGCAGCGCGATGTCGACCCAGGGGTTGGGTTCCTCCTCGAACGGCAGCTCGATGGAGAGGCCGACCGACATGCCGCCCGCCTCGTGGGCGCCGCGATTCGCCGCCTCCATGGTGCCCGGGCCTCCGCCCGTCATCGTGGCGACATCGCGGGCCGCGAGCGCAGCGCCGACCGCGCGAGCGCGCTCGTACTCGGCGTCTCCCTCCTTGGAGCGCGCCGTGCCGTAGACGGTCACGGCGGAGCCCAAGTTGGCGAGCGCGCAGAACCCGTCGACGAACTCGGTCTGGATGCGCACCATGCGGTGAGAATAGCGCTGGAACAAATCCATCGACTCGGCGGAGTCGAAGCTCAGCCGCTCGATCTTCTTCTTTGCGTCGGACATGGGATCCCCCATCGCCTCGAGCGCCCGCGGCGGGAGTGCCGCCGCGGGCGCCTTTTTGTGTTCACGCGATTAGGGTACCCAAGCTGCGCAGGGCGGTATCAGGGCGCCGGGACAGGGTTCTTTTTATAATCAAAAATGGTAATATTGCGAATAGTAGGCTTTTTGGGTTTCTTTCTTTGTTTGATGCAGGTGCGCAACCAAACGGCGCTGAACACGCGGAGGCCGCAAAATGGCAGGTATTTTGGGTGTGCTCGATACGTGCCTGGAGCAAATCGTCGAGGTCGCCATTCTTTTGTTCGAGTTCATCGGAGTTGGAATCATCATCTACTCCGGCCTGCACGGGTTTTATCTTTACTTAAAGCGTTCCCCGGAGACTAAGCTCACGTTGGCAAAGGGCCTCGCCATGGGTCTCGAGTTTAAGCTGGGCAGCGAGATCCTCCGCACGGTCATCGTCCGCGACTGGCACGAGATTGGCACCGTGGCCGGCATCATCGCGCTCAGGGCTGCGCTCACCTTCCTGATTCACTGGGAGATCAAGGAAGAGGAAAGGGAGAAAGAAACCCACTAGCTTCAAATTCAACACCCAAAATGCAAAGAGCCGAGACCTCGTGCGGGGTCTCGGCTCTTTTTGAAGCAATCGTCAGCGCTAAGGCTGGCTGCTACTTCTTTTTGTTCTTGGCGAGGAAGCCGAGGACGATGCAAGCGGCAGCGACCACGATGATCACGACGGGCGCGACGATGTTGGTCGAGTCGCCGGTCTTGGGCACGATCGACTTCTTCTGGGCCTTCTGGGCGGGCTTCTGGTCGTCCTTAGGCTGCGCCGGGGCGGTGTAGGTGTTCTTGAACACCGGCGCCTGTCCGTCGACGCTGGCGCTGAGGTGGCCCTCGCCGTCGTCGGCGACGTTGACGGTCAGCTGGTACGAGGCGTCGTCATAGGTGACGTTGGCCTGTCCGTCGTTGACCTCGGCGATGGTGAAGGTGTGGGTGCCGGGCCCCGCGAACTCCACCGGCTGGAAGGACACGGTGCCGTCGGCGGCGTTCTTGGCGGTCTGGAGCTCGTTGCCCTCGTCGTCCTTGAGGACGAAGGAGAACTGGCCGTCCTTGAGCTCGGCGCCGTCAAGGACCTTGGTCGCCGAGAAGGACACGGAGGTGGGATTGACGGCATAGGAGTTCTTGAACTCGATAGCGCCGTCGGAGCTGGCCTTGGCGGAAAGCGTGCCGTCGTGGTTGTCGGTGACGTTCACCTTGACGTCGTACTCGCTCTTGTCGTAGGTCACGCCGCCAGCCTCGCCTGCGACCTCGCGCACCTTATAGGCATGCTCGCCGAGGTCCGCGCTCGTGTAGCGGATGGCGTCGAAGGTGACGTTGCCGTCGGCGTCGTTGGTCCCTTCGCTCACGACCTCGTTGCCCTCGAGGAGCTGGAACTTGAACTCGCCGGCGTTAAGGGCACGACCCACGAGCTTCTTTGCGATGCTCACGTCAGTCGTCACGGAGTAGTCGGTCGGCTGGACCGCGTACGTGTTGACGAAGCCGGGAATATCAGAGGCGGTGGCGGTCATGGTGCCGTCGCCGTTATCCTTCACGGTAACCGTGAAGTTCTTCGGGGAGTCGTTGGTCACGCCGTCCATGGAGCCGTACTCGGTGATGGTGTAGCGGTACTCGCCGGGCTCGGTGAACTTGATGGCGCCGAATGCGATGTTTCCGGATTTATCGTTCGTGGCGGTGGTCAGCTCAGGCAGCGGGCCATTGTTCGTGGAGCTGATGGTGAAGCTGAACTCGCCGCCCTTGAGCTGCGGGGCAGTGACGCCGTCCTGGGACGCCTTGACCACCTTGGTGGTCACGAGCTTCTCGATCGTGGTGTCAGCGGGCTTGTAGGCGTTCTCAAAGGTCACGTCATCAGGCTTGGCAACCTCAGCGACCAGCTTGCCCTCGTTGTTGTCCTTGACGGTAACGATGACCTGCTTGGCGCCCTGCGTGGTGGCAGTCACGCCGCCGGGGAGCTTTGAGGTGTCCTCGGCGATGCTGTAGTGGTAGATGCCGGCCTTGTCGAAGGTGATGTCACCAAAGACGATGTTGCCGTTCTCGTCGTTCGTAGCGGTGGTCTGCTTAGGCAGCGGGGCGCCCTCATCCTCGGAGCTGATGGTGAAGCTGAACTCGTCGGCCGTGAGGGCGCGGCCGGTCAGCTCCTTCTTGAACGCGAAGTTATCCGCGCCGTTGACGGTGACGGACTCGGCAGTGTACTTGTTGTTGAAGACGCAGCAGTCGCCGTCGCCGTACTTGACGGATGCGGCAAGCTGGCCGTTGCCGGAGTCCTTGACCATGACGGTCACCTTGGACGCGTGATCGTCATAGGTGTAGCCGTCGTGGCTCTGGCCCTGCTCGGTCACGCTGAACTCATAGGTGCCGGCCTTGGTAAAGGTCACGGCGCCGAACGAGAAGCCCTCGGCCTTCCCGTCCTTGGCTCCCGAGACGCTCGCGGTGTCGGCGCCCTCGGCGATCTTGACCGCGTCGCCGTAGTCGCCGCCGGCCGTAAGCTTGAACGAGAAAGGCGACGTCATGTCGTGACCGGTCAGGGTCTTCTCGCCCTTGATGGCGGTGTCGCCCGAGAGCGTGACCTCGCCGGCCTTGTAGGTGTTCGTGAAGGTGCCGTTCTTCACCTCGGGGGTGGCGACGAGCTGGCCCTTGCCGTTGTCGACCACGGTAATGGTGACGGTAGCCGTGTGGCCATCGTAGCTCACGCCGCGGATGGAGCCCTTGACCTCGGAGACCTCGTAGACGTAGGTGCCCGCCTTATCAAAGGTGAAGTCGCCGAACGAAGCGGTCCGGGCGTCCTTGGTCGCCTCAGCGGCCAGGCCCTTGGAGGGCGCAGGAGCGTTGTCCTTCGGCGCGATTCTGAACTCGAAGGAGTCGGTGTCCTTCCAGTCGCGGCCCTCGAGCACCTTGGTCACGCTCACGCCGGAGGTAAGGGTGACGGACTTCGCCGCGTAGGTGTTGGTAAAGGTCGGGTTCGCGCCCTCGGTGACGGTAGCCACGAACTTGCCGTCCTTCTCCTCAACGCTAACCTTGACGACGCTCTTGGTCTGGTCGTAAGTCACGCCGTCGTGGCTCTGACCCAGCTCGGTGATGGTGAACTCGTACTCGCCGGCAGCCGAGAAGGTGATGTCGCCGAAGGCGGCCTTGTGGTCGGCGGTCTTGGAATCGATGGTGAGCTCGGTGGAATCGGGCATGGTGACGGCGGAAGCGTCGCCCGCGGTCTGCTCAAGCTTGAACTTGAAGGAGTCGCCGTCGGCCCAGTCGCGGCCGGTGAGGTTCTTGGTCACGGTGAGGTTCGCCGCGCCGCTCAGCGTGCCGGGCCATGTCTTGTGGGTGTTGGTCACGGTGAGCACGCCGGTGCCCGTAACCGCCTCACTATAGGAGGTGTCATAGCCGTCGACGGCGGTCTCGACCACGGACCAGGAGATCTGGCCCACGCCTGCGGGGACGATGATCTCCTTGGTCCAGCCGTCCACGGCGGTCAACTGGAACGGGTCGCCGTAATCCTGGCCGTCCTTCTGGAGCTGGACGGTCACGGAGCCGGGGAGCTCGGCACCGTTGGTGTTCGCCCACTCCTTCTTTACGGTCACGGTGTCGACCGGGGCCAAGAAGGTCGGGACATTGAAGCCGTCGGATTTCTCGCCAGAAACCTGGTCGTCCTTGCCCGTCTCCTTGAGGACGGTCTTGTAGAAGACCTTGGTGCCAACCCCGTCGTTGGAGGGAAGCTCGGTCGCCTCGCCGTTATTGACGGCAGCATCGTATGCCGCCTGGCTCGGCTTGACCTTGAAGGTCACCTTGTAGGTCGTGCCCTTCTCGAGCTCACCGACGGACGAGAGGTCCCAGCTCAGGGTTCCGTCCTCACCGATTGAAGCGGCAGGCGCCTCGGCCCAGGTCTCTCCGTTCTTCTGGTAGCTCACCGACGCGGGGTCGATCGCGCCGTCAGCGGCGGTACCCGTCACGTACTCGGAAAGTTTGTCGACGATCTTAACGTCCTTGTAGCCCGCGGACTTCGTGATGGTCTGGATAATGTTGGCAAAAGCCGCGTTGAGCTTCTCGGAGTCCGTGCCGTCGAACGCGGAGCCGCCGGTAGTCTTCTGCGCGAAGCTGTTCATCTTTTCGGAAGCCTCGGAACCGGTATAAACGGTAAAGAGGCCCGCAACGTTGGACGGACGCTTGTTGGCCTCGTCGACGGCGTTGTTGAAGTACTCGTCCCTGTAGGTGGTACCGTTGCCGGTAGTTCCCCAGCGGTCCCTACCATAGGTAGGCTCGCCATCAGAAAGGAAAATGATGTAGGTCGGAGTATTGGGGTCCTCATTCGCCTTGGCGTTCGCCTTGGTAAGGGCGTCGACCCAATTGGTGCCTCCATCGGCTCGCAGCCCATTGACGGCGTCCTTGAAGTCGGACGCCTGGCCACCGGCGTAGTACTGGCTCGGAGTGTTTCCCCGGTCGGAGAACGTCTCGAGCGACAGCTTGACGGTGCTGTCGCTCGATGCGATCAACTGGTCGGCGAGGCTGTTGAGGGCTTCCTTCGCGACGTCAAGACGTGTCTTGCCCGTCTCCCTCCCGACCTTGTGGTACAAATCGCCGGTGTACCTCTGCTCTTTGCCGTTCGCGTCGAGATAATAGTTGTAGGCGCCCACGCCAAAAAAGCCCCAGTTTCGCTCCAGCTTGACGGGTTCACCGTCAACCATGCCGTAGGTGCCGTCCCGGTCGTACTTCTCAGTCTTCTCGAGCGAATACGTATAGACGTCGTTGTCCATCGAGCCAGAGACGTCCTGCACCACGATGACGTTCGCGCTCGTCTTGGTCTCCGACAGCTCGGTGTCGCCTGTGACGGTGAGCGAGAGGTCGTAGGTGCCATCATTGTTGGGTGTGATGGTCTTGGTGTGGACGGGAGGTTTGCTGGCGATGTCGCCCCCCCCCTTCCGCGAACGCCGCGGCGGGAACGGACAGTGTCACGCACAGTGCGGTAAGCAGCACTGCCAGCAGCGCCAAGACAGGTTTTCTTGGCGCTTCCAATGCACCTCCGATTCGTGGTCGTTCATGCGTATGTCGCTTCATTTTCAGCTCCTTCTTTGCCGACGACAATGCGAGCTGGGCGAGCCTGCGCCCAGCTATACTGAGTCATGTTCGGCTAAAATTTGCTTAAAAATGTTAGAGATAAATTCATTATTTAAATCGTACAAGCCCGTTAGCTTACGGCTTTAATCTGATTTTGGATTAAATTGTTCTTAGCTGAACACAAAAAGAGATTTACACAATGCACCCCTCGCTGGTAAGAGGGCCGGATTGCGACGGTTCATGCCTTCTTACTCATAGCGGGGGTACTTTTTCACATAATAGGGAATCTTTATTTTACTTTCAGGTTTTGTATTTCTCTGAATGAGCTACAACAATATCTCCACATTTGACAGATTGAATTTACGCATATAGCCGCATCTTGTGGTCATGTCTAGATGCGATTGCCGTGATATACCCCCGGAAAGGAATAAAGAAAGGGCGACCCAAAAGGACCGCCCAGAATCACGTGCTGGCTCATGCTATGAAGAAGATCGCGTGGGCCACGCTCCCCAGCGGTCGTTACGCTTGCGAATCGCCACAGCGCCCACGAGGGCAACGTCGGCGATGGCTGCGGCAACGGGAAGAGCGGCGTTGGCGCTGCCGCCAGTCGCAGGAACGTCGGACCTGGCCTTCTTCTGCGCGAATCCCCGGGCGTTTTCGCCGGGCTTGCTGGGTTCGGGCTTAGTCGGCTTGGGCGCGGCTCGTCCTTCTTCCGCTGGCTTCACAGAACTCAATCGCTTTCGCTTTTCGTCGCTGCACTTCAGGCCATAACCCGCGATTTACGGCCCGATTTCGCCCCCTGCATACAGGCAGATTCGCCAAGGAGCAGACCTCCACAGAATTCTGTCCCCGGCGAACCTTTTGACTAAAACAGCATTTTTGGGACTAAAGCCAAACGGCGCAGCTCCCGAGCTTCGAGCCCCTACAGGAACTTGTCGAGCTCGCGGTCGACCACGGCGTTGCGCTTCACGTTGGGCTTGGCGATGAAGCGGCCGCGGTGGATGACGTGCTTGGGAGTGCGCAGCGCGCGCAGGTCGTCGAGCGGGTTCGCGTCGACGACGATCATGTCGGCGTCCTTCCCCACTTCGATCGAGCCCGTCACGTCCCCGATGCCGGCGAGCCGGGCGTTACGCAGCGTCGCCGTGTGGAGCGCGAACGAGCGGGAGACGCCGACGTACTTTTCGAAGTAGCGGAGCTCGCGCCAGAAGTCGTACTGGGTGATCCAAGGGCAGCCGACGTCGTTGCCGAGGGCCACGGGAACGCCCTGCTCGAGAGCAGCCTTCGAGTTGGCGATGATACCCTCGAAGACCATGTTGCCGTTGTACTGCTCGACCTCGCTCGCGCACGAGACGGAGCGGTCGAAGAGCGCGTAGGGCAGCGCCGGCGAGATCGTGGTGCAGAGGAACGGGCCGTTCTTCTTGAAAAGGCCCATGATATCGTCGGTCGGCGCGGCGCCGTGCTCGATCGAGTCGACGCCGCCCTCGAGCGCGACGCGCACGCCCTCGGTCGACTCGACGTGGGCCGCAACGGCAAAGCCGAGCTCGTGGGCGCGGTCGCACACCGCGCGCACCATGGCAGGGTCCATCTTGAGCTCACCGGGCGTGCCCTTCTCCTTGGCGTCGAGCACACCTCCGGTGATCATGAGCTTGATGAGGTCGGCGCCCTGTGCGCGGGCGACGTCGACCTGTTCCAAGGCCTCGGAGATGCTGTGCGCCGCGATGGCCACCGAGCCCGCCATGTGGCCGCCGGGCACCGAGATTCCCTGGTTGGCAGCGAGGATGCGCGGAGCGTCGAGCTTGCCGGCGGCGCCGGCGTCGCGCACGCGCGTGTCGAAGTCGCCCAGGCCGCCGACGGTGCGGATGGTGGTGACGCCGCTGTGTAGCTCCAGGCGCGCGTACTCCGCCACCAGGCGATACGCGATCGCACGCGTGAGGCCGTTGGCCATGACCTTCTTGACCAGCGCCTCGTTGTCGCGCTGCTTCTTTTGGGGCTTGCCGTTGCCCGCGAGGTGCACGTGCATGTTGATGAGCCCCGGAAGCAGGTAGGCGCCCTTGAGGTCGACGAGCTCGCAGCCGGCGAGGTCCGCCTCGGCCGTGGGGGCGACCTCCACTATGCGCTGTCCCTCAACGACGACCGCATAGCCCTCGAGCGGCTCCATGCCCTCGGTTCCGTCGAGCACGTTTGCATTGATGTACGCCGTCCTTTGGTTCGGGGCGGCGATGAAGGCGGCCTTTGCCATTTGGCTATCCTTCCCGTTTGCTGACCTGGCGCCAGGACCTATCGACAATTTGTCTACATGATAGTCAAGCGCACGCGGCGCGCGGCTGATGACCCGTCCTCCAGGTTGCCCTTACCAGCAAAACCCCGCCGCTCGTCGAGGGACGATTCACGCGCGTGCGGGCGGCTGGGATACTTAGCACCGTGTGTATTTACAGGGCACCACGAGAGGAGCACAACATGAAGCAGCTCAACGAGAAGGTCGCCGTTGTCACCGGCGCTGGTCAGGGCATCGGCAAGGGCATCGCGCTGTGCCTTGCCAAGCGCGGCGTCAAGGTCGTGTGCACCGGGCGCCGAGAGGCCCCCATCCAGCAGACCGTCGCCGAGATCGAAGAGCTGGGCGGCCAGGGCCTGGCCATGACCTGCGACTCCGCCGACCGCGCCCGCGTCGAGGAGGTCGTCAAGGCAGCTGTGGATACCTTCGGCTCCATCGACGTCATCGTCAACAACGGCCAGGCGATCGTGCCCTCCGCCCCCGTCGAGGACACCACCTACGAGAACATGCTCGCCGCCTGGGAGTCGGGCACCATCGGCTCGCTCAACTACATGCAGGCCGCCTTCCCCTACATGAAGGAGCAAGGCGAGGGCCGTATCATCAACTTCGCCTCCGCCACCGGCATGTTCGGAATCGCCGGCCAGCTCGCCTACGGCTCCAACAAGGAGGCCCTGCGCGGACTGACCAAGATCGCGGCCAAGGAGTGGGGCCAGTACGGCATCTGCGTGAACGTTGTGCTCCCCGGCGCCGAGTCCCCCGCCGCCAAGGCATGGGCAGAGAAGTTCCCCGAGGAGTACCAGAAGCAGGTCATGCTCAACCCCATGCACCGCTTCGGCGACCCCGAGGGCGACATCGCTCCCGTCGTCGCCTTCCTCGCGGGCCCCGACTCCTGCTACTACTCCGGCCAGTCCGTGATCGTCGACGGCGCCAACTCCATCATGCCGTAGCGCTCATTGCCTAGCGTCCGCACAGCGACGCCCCGCCCCATCGCCTTGCGCGCGAGCAGCGCGCCTCGGCGGGGGCGGGGCTTTTTTCGCACCCCGGCGCGGACGCGAAGCTTAATTTCTGAGCCCAAGTCGAAGGGCAACGCCTTCCGACGGGTCTAAACAACGTCATTCACGCAGAAAAAGTCACGAAGTAGGTATCCAATTCTAAAATGTGTGAGTAGAGGTTACTTTGCGCTGACGTTTCCGCAGGTAAAAAAGCTAGAACTATTTGAGCTACTCGAGCTTTTCGAAATAGGATACCTACATCGTGTTGTTTTATATAAGCTGACCCGTTTGCGACCTCAAACGGCGCGGACGATCTGCGCCCGTGGGTCGTTAAATACCCTTCGCGGGATTCCGCAACGTTCGCGAATGCCCGCCTTACCGCAAGCTCCTTAGAATTGACTCACCCGCTGTATTCGTCCCAAGGGAGGCGGCTCGCATGAAGAAGAACGCATCGCCACGAATCATCGCCCTGGCGTTTTTGGTGGCATTGGCCTGCGGATGCCTCCTTACGGCATGCGGGTGTACCCGCGAGGCCGAGCAACCGGATTTGAAGCCGGTCATCTATCTCTACCCGGAACAGAAGGAGGACGTCTCGGTCGAGCTTGACTATACGGGAGACTTGACCTGCACGTACCCCGAGTACAACGGCAAGTGGAACGTCACCGCGCTGCCCGACGGAACGCTCACGGACGCAGACGGGCAGACGTACAACTACCTGTACTGGGAAGGCGAGAACGACGCCGCGTACAATTTCTCCAAGGGCTTCTGCGTGGCGGGAGGCGACACCGCGGCCTTCCTCGAGAGTGCGCTCGAGCAGCTGGGGCTAAATCGCAAGGAAGCGAACGAGTTCATCGTCTACTGGTTGCCGCTTATGCAAGACAATCCCTACAACATCATCTCGTTCCAGGCAGACGCCTATACGCAGGCGGCCCAGCTCCGCATTAATCCGGAGCCCGACACGCTGCTTCGCGTGTTCATGGCGTGGAAGCCCGCAGACTCCCCGATCGATATTCCCGCCCAAGAACTCACAGCACCCGAGCGCGTCGGCTTCACGGTGGTCGAGTGGGGCGGCAGCCTCGTCAAGTAGCGGCAACGCGACTTGGCTTAAAGGACCCGCGGGCACGCCTATTTTCGGCGGCTCCCGCGGACCCTTCTTTGTGTGCGAAACCGTTAGAGGCTACGCGTTCTTCTGACGGTTGTAGTTGATGAGACAGCCGGCCTTGACGATGGCGCGCTCCTCGGGGGTCATGTCGGCGATCGCGAGCTTGATCTGATCGACGGAGCCGTCGGCGCGAACGACCCATGCGGCGATGTCCGTAAGCTCGCCGTCGAGCGCGGCGCGAATGCCGGGCACGAACACGTAGTCGCCAACCTCGAAGTTGGGCTCGCCCTCCATCTGAAAGGGCAGCATGCCCCAGTTCATCACGTTGGAGCGGTAGCGCTTGGTGGCGTA
>QAKZ01000009.1 GCA_003150175.1 Coriobacteriia bacterium | reverse complement strand
GGGCCTGGCTCTTATACACATCTCACCCGATCGAGGTCACCGGCGAGAAGATCCGCTCCATGTTCTCCTGGATCAAGAAGTAGCTCGTCGCTTCGGACGCGGGCCGACGTGTGCCCGCGTGTTCGGGGCGCGCCCGTGCGCCTATCGGGTGGCGCCCACCGCGCCAATCGACAGCGCCCGTAAGCGTCCTTCTTAGCACTGTTGCTGGGCAGCCTTCTCTTTCTTATTGAGGAGAAGGCTGCTCTTTTGTAGAGAAGACTTCTTTGTCCATTGCTTTGATTAGAGCAGCCTTCTCTTTCAAAGAGCAGCGTGCTCTTCTGCTCGGGGGAGAACGCCCGTGCAAGCGCGACCCGTCGTGATTGTGCTGTTCTCAAGGACGTGGCTAATCTGCTCTTATCTTCCTGAGGCTTGCGTTCATGTGTCGCAAGCTCCTCAACTGCCCTTCTTTTCTAGTTGAGGCTCCAAAGCGTAGAAATCTGCAAGCTCGCTGTCAGATAACGGTTAGATAACGGTAAGTAGAACTTGCTACGCTCCTCTTCCTATCGAGAGGAGGACGCTATGGCGGGCAGGCTTATCGTGTCGGGAGTCTCCGCGCTCGAATATTGGCGAGTGTGTGGGGGTGCCCATGTGCTGACGGAGGCGGAAATTCATGAGCTCCCGGAGGCTAGCAGGCGATTCTGTGATAAAACGCAAGCTCGATGCTGCGCTTTTCTCCAAGCGTATATGCTCCATGCGCCGCTCGAGCTTGCCGTGAGCAGTATGGGAGAAAGAAGGTCGTCGGGTGCAGCGCGTTTCCGTCACTTCAAGACGCTTCCGGAGCCCGGGGATCTCTTCGATGCCGGCGATGATTTCTTCGTATGCAAGCCCGAGCTCGCGATTCTCCAATGCGCTTTTCGAAGCACAATCGTTGAGCTGAATCTCTTAATGAGCGAGTTTTGCGGAACCTACCTGCTTTCCCCGGGCGATTCTCGTGGATTCGTCAGCACTTCCACTCCTCTCGCTTCGATGGATTCTATTTCTGAGTTGCTATCCCGCAGCCCCCAACAGGTCAGATGCGCCCGGCGAAAGCAACAGACGGCCTTCGCCTCTGCCGCTCCGGCTTCAAACTTTCCGATGGAGTCGAAGATTGCGGCTTTCTTTTCTTTGCCGAGAGAAGTTGGCGGACTTGCCGTACCGGGCATCCAGCTCAACAAAAGAATCGAGCTTAAGGGGCCTTCTCGGCAGATCCTAAATCATGATGAGATCCGCCCGGATTTCTATTTCCCCGGCGCCGTGACGGTCGGTGAATATAAGAGCAGACAATTCCATCCTGAGGGCTCTTGGACAACCGATGACCGTAGGATTGATGCGCTTGAGGCTGTTGGGTTCCATTCGTTCTCTCTGAACAATGAACGAGTAAAGCGTCTTGCGGAATTTGTCGGTATCGGTCAAGTTCTAATGGAACGAATGGGCTCAGTTTTTCTCAGGCCGACAAAACACGAGCTGGAGATGCGCTCCGCTCTGCACGCCGAGCTGTTCCTTTGACGTGATATCGTCGGCTTATCCGAATGATCAACTGCTGACGTACGCCTGACCGTGCTGCGCCGAGAGCATCGTTCTCTGTTTTGAAGAAGAGAAGCCTGCTATTTCCAGGAGCAGTCTTCTCTTTACTCCCGTTATACGTAGAGAAGACTTCCCTTTAAAAGAGCAGTCTTCTCTATTTTGCATGAGAGAAGACTGCTCAATGGCATCGCTGTGCTTGAAGGCTAGCGTTAATCGGCATGAAGCTATTTTGACGTCCTGGAAAGAAGAACTGGCCTTCTCACTGTTTGCGAGTGCGGTGAAGGGACGCCACAAGAGAGAGCGTGGAAGGGACGCCACAAAGAAGCTCGCCCGTCCCCGTCAGGCGCCCGTCGCGGGGGCCTCGTCGGCGCGCTCGCTGGGGAGGCGGACGTCACGGCCGTCGACGCCGCGCTCGTCGCTCACCAGGCGCTCGAAGGCCTCGGGCGGCATCGGGCGATAATAGTAGAAGCCCTGCACGTAGCGCGCGCCGACCGCCTTGAGGAACGCGATCTGCTCCTCGGACTCGGCTTCCTCGACGATCACGGGGATGTCGAGGTTCTTCGCCATCACGATCATAGAGTCGACGATGAATCCGCCGCGCTCCTTGTCCGCCGTCTCTTCCGCGGCGAGCTCGGAGGCGATCTGGCCGTTCTCTGCGACCTCGTGGATGAGGAACTCCCGGTCGAACTTGATCGCGTCGACGTCGATGCCCTTGAGCATTCCGAGCGAGCTCATCCCCGACCCGAAGTCGTCCATGTAGATCGCGATGCCCATCGACTTGAGTGCCGATGCGAGCTCCTCGACCGCCTCGCGGGACTGCGCGAAGCTGGTCTCGGTCACCTCGGCTTTGATCAGGGAGAGGGAGATCCCATAGTGGGTGAGCGTACGCCCGAGGAAGGCGGGGACATCGAAGCCGGTGATATCCATGCGCGACACGTTGACCGAGATCGGGACCTGCGCCGCGCCGTTGCCGTCCGCGATGAGCTCCGACTGCCATTTGATGACGCTGTGCCAGATGAACTTGTTGAGCATCGGGATGAACCCGTTGCGCTCGAGGATGGGGACGAACTGCGCGGGGCTCACGCTCGTTCCGCCGGGGCGGCGCCAGCGCGCGAGCGCCTCACCGCCGACGACGAGGCCTGTGCGGATGTCCACCTGCGGCTGGACATCGAAGGTGATCTCGCCCTCGCCGAGCGCGTACTGGAAGCCGGCCAAAAGCTCGTGCTCGTCCGCCCGCTGTTTGAAGGCGGCGGGCCGGAAGAACCCGATGCGGTTCTCGTAGCTGTGCTTGGCGGTCTGCTTGGCGAAGAGCGCCTTCGCGTACACGTCGACGGTGATCTCCCCCCGTGGAGCAGGGGATAGACGCCCATGGCGGGAAGGAAACCGACAGAGGCGTCGTGGCGCTCCACCGCCGCCGTCACGCGCCCCAGGATCTGTTCGAGCAGGTCCTCGTCCATGTGGACGAGCAGGCTGAAGTCGTCCTGGCCCCAGTAGCCGCCCACGCCCTCACCATCGGCCTCGACGTCCAGCAGGATGTCGGCGATCTCCCCGACGAGCACCTCGCCTGCGTCGGTCCCGTGCCATTCGTTGAAGATGGCGAGGTCGCCCGTGTCCAGCGCGACGACGCACCACTCCATGCAGCGGTCGTGCCCGCGCAGGCGCCGCGCCGCAGCGATGAAGTCCTCGCCCATCCGAAGCCCGGTCAGCGGGTCTAGGCGCCCCAGCTCCTCGGCGGCCTCGCTCGCGTCCGCCGAGATCGCTTCGTCGCGGCGCTCCGCCACCCTTAGGCGCCGCGTGAGCTCGCCTATGACGGTGAAGGGCTGGCTCACGACCTTGCTGAAGCACAGGGACGCCACGTGCGCGCGGATGCGGTAGGATTCGCCTCGGTAGGTCAGTGGCTCCTCTGCGGCGCGCAGCACCGCCTCGCAGAGCTCCTGCGTCTCTTTGTGGGTCGCGCCTACCTTGACGAGTCCGATCTGCGGGCCGCGCCCGCGGAAAAATCCGCGCCTTCCCGCGCATGGCGATCTCGAGCCTGCCGATGAAGGCGGCGAAGACGCCGTCGCCCGCGGCGTACCCCTCGGTCGCGTTCACGGCGGAGAGCCCGCTGACCTTGATGCCGACGATGCCGGCGCCGCGCCCCTTCAGGCGGCAGTCGCCGATAAGGTTGAGCATGCCCGTGACGTTCTCGACGCCCGTGGCGGGGTCCACGCACTCCGAGGCGTTGCGGTTGGTCAGGGACCCGACGAAGAGCGCCGGGCGCCTATCGTCGCCCGTGAGGCGGAATCCGCGGCTCTTGCAGACTACGTAGTCGCCCTCGGCGTCGCGGACGCGGTATTCCATCTCGTGATGGTGCTTCTTTCCGGAGGTGATGTCGCGGAACTCCGCCAGGACGCCCGCGCGGTCCTCGGGGTGCACATGGTCGATCCAGTCGGGCACGTCGCCGTACATCTTGTCGTAGGGGAGACCGAAGTCCCGCACCGCGTCGGCTGTCCAGCGCGTGACCCCGAGGTCGATGTTGCTCACAAAGAAGTACCGCCCGTCGAGCGTCATCGAGATCGCGTCGAAGACCCGCTCAGAGAAGAACTGCGAGTCGTCGTCGCCCGGGCCCTCCTCGCGCGCGTCGGTGAGGCGCACCGAGGTCTTGACGCGGTGCTGGACCTTGTAGCTGTACATGCGGCGGTCGGCCTCGGCGGTCACGTGAGAGCGGGAGTCTCCCTTGCCGGGGCGGACGCGCGCGCAGCCGAAGCTGAACGAGAAGGGCATGGCGCCGTTCGCCGCGGTGGCGCGGGAGAGCTGGGTGCGGACCGACTCGAGGCGCTCCTCGAGCTCATGGACGCCGCTCGTGGTCGAGATGAGCACGAACTCGTCGCCGCCCAGGCGGAAGAGCTGCTCGCCCGGGACCAGGGAGTTCTCGATGAAGAAGGCGGTTTGCTGTATGTACGCGTTGCCGCGCTTGTGCCCGAAGCGGTCGTTGCAGGTCTTGAGGTTGTCGAGGTCGATGAAGGCGAGGGTGAAGTGCTCGCCCGCGCCCCAGAGCTCGTCGACGCGGATCTCGAACGCGCTTCTGTTGCCGAGCTCGGTGAGGGCGTCGGTGCGGGCTTCAAGCTCGAGCATCCGCTGGTTCGCGAGTATCTGGTTGAGCTCGGAGCTGAGCATCGCGGCGGAGTCGTCGTCGGCGGCGAGGCCCCTGCCGGAAAGCGACGCGCCCAGGCACAGAAGGCGCGCGCCGAGCTCTTGCTGGTCCTCTGGGAGCTCGGCGATGTCGAGCCGCGCGTTCTTTGGGTCTTTGAGCAGGGCGTCGACGAAGCCCAAAAGGCGCTTGGTTCCTTTGCTCGCGGGCTCTGCGCTCATGTCGCTCGATTCTTTGGGACGCCGCGTTTGCGTGAATTCATCAGACATCAAAGGACTGATGTCGCCGCAGTTGGGCGCGGCGGGGCGTGCATTGCCCTCATCGGTCGGTTTTCTTTCCGATACGGTCGCGCCGGCGTACAATTCTGCTCATTTAACCGCACGCTTTGAGGAGGTTTGCCTTGGGCGAGAACCAGGCCGCGCAACCGCTGTTCCGCATCCACGACGCGGAAGTCGTCCGCGGGTCGCGCACCATCCTGCACGTCGACGACTTCGAGCTCCGCGAAGGCGAGCACGTCGCGCTGCTGGGCCCGAACGGCGCCGGCAAGTCCACGTTCATCCAGCTGCTCACGCGCGAGGTGTTCCCCGTATGGCGAGAAGACCCGCCCGTGCTCTTCCGCGGCGCGGCGCGCCCCCTGCTCTCCGACATCCGCTCCACGCTCGGCGTGGTGAGCTCCACCATGCATGAGCAGGTGCGCGTTCACCTCCCGGCGCTCGACATCGTCGTGGGCGGCATTTTCGGCACGCTGGGGCTCCCGCTTCGCGAGGAGGTGACGGAGGCCCATCGCGCAGCCGCCATGGACGCGCTCGACCGGCTGGGCATCGCCGGCATCGCCGCCCAGGACATCATGACCATGTCGACGGGCCAGGCCCGGCGCGTCCTCGTCGCCCGCGAGCTCGTGCGCGACCCGAGGGTCCTCATCTTCGACGAGCCGTGCACCGGGCTCGACCCCGAGGGCATGTACCACGTGCGCGATACCATGCGCACGCTCGCCTCGGAGGGGCGCTCCGTCATCCTCGTCACGCACTACCCGGAAGACATCATCCCCGCGATCGGCCGCGTGCTCCTCATCAAGGACTCGAGGATATTCGCCGACGGGCCGAAGGGGGAGCTGCTTCGCGACGACGTGCTCTCCGACCTTTTTGACGTGCCGCTCGCCGTGAGCGAGGACGGCGGCTGGTATTCGCTGCGCGGGAGGTATTAGGGCTGGAAAGAAGGGCTTTCGCTCTACGGAGCCGGTGCACGGACGCATAGCCTGGCGGTCCTCTGCTTGCCGCAGGGGCGGCGCTCTAAGACCCCCGCGGCAAATTAATCTTTCGCGATCAGGATTTTCTCGTTGACATTGCCTCTGGGGTTTGGCACAATAACCAACGCGCAATAGCGCCTGGGGATGTAGCTCAGCTGGGAGAGCGCTGCCTTCGCAAGGCAGAGGCCGAGGGTTCGAATCCCTTCATCTCCACCAGGAATTTTAGGGCCCGGACGTTCGCGAACGTTCGGGCTTTCTTTGTATCCCTTGGATGATTGGAGCCGCCATGGCCGAGATGCTCACCCTCGAGGCGTTCGAGGAGGCTTCCGAGAAGGTCAAGGAGGTCACGCTCGAGACCAAGCTCGTCGAGAGCCCCTACCTCAGCGCCGCCACCGGCAACCGCGTTTGGCTGAAGCCTGAGAACATGCAGCGCACCGGGGCCTATAAGCTCCGCGGCGCATACTACAAGATCTCGAAGCTTTCGGCCGAGGAGCTCGGCCGCGGCGTCATCACTGCGAGCGCGGGCAACCACGCGCAGGGCGTGGCCTACGCCGCCACCCACGCCGGCGCGCGCTCGGTCGTCGTGATGCCCACCACCACCCCGCTCATCAAGGTCGAGCGCACCAAGGGCTACGGCGCGGATGTCATCCTCTACGGCGACGTCTTCGACGACGCGAAGAACAAGGCCGTCGAGCTCGCCGAGGAGCAGGGGCTCACCTACATCCCGCCCTTCAACGACGAGACCGTAGCCACGGGTCAGGGCACCATCGGCATGGAGATCGTCCAGGAGCTGCCGCTCGTCGACACCATCCTCGTGCCCGTGGGCGGCGGCGGCCTCGCCTGCGGCGTCGCCACCTTCGCGAAGCTGTACAACCCGAAGATCCGCGTGATCGGCGTCGAGCCTGCGGGCGCGCCTTCGCTCACCGCCGCCCTCGAGGCGGGCCATGCGGTGAAGATCCCCTCTGCCAACACCATCGCCGACGGCACCGCAGTCCTCGAGGTGGGCGACAAGGTCTTCCCGTACCTCAAGGAGAACCTCGACGACGTCATGTGCGTCGAGGACGACGAGCTCGTGGTGAGCTTCCTCGACATGGTTGAGAACCACAAGATGATCGTCGAGAACTCCGGCCTGCTCTCCGTCGCGGCCTCCAAGCACCTCCCGGCCGATGGCAAGCGCGTCGCCTGCGTTCTCTCCGGCGGCAACATGGACGTGATCACGATGAGCTCTGTCGTCCAGCACGGCCTCATCCAGCGCGGGCGCATCTTCACGGTGAGCGTGCTATTGCCGGACCGCCCGGGCATGCTCGTCAAGGTCGCTTCGGTCATCGCCGAGCAGAACGGCAACGTCGTCAAGCTCGAGCACAACCAGTTCGTGAGCACGAACCGCAATGCCGCCGTCGAGCTGCGCGTGACCATCGAGGCCTATGGCACCGAGCACCGCGCCCAGATCGTCGACGCCCTCGCCTCCGCCGGATTCACCCCGACCCTCGTCCAGACGAGCCTGTAGCCCCATCTGGGCCCTCGGCCGGCTCATGTGCCTCTGTGCTCGAACCACACCCAACAAAAAAGCCGCCCCCTGCGCCGAATAATGAACCCACCTTCAAAAGGTGGGTGTCCGCATCGCGCGTTCCGGCTTTCCCATCAACGGGGAATTCCCGTACTGAACACGAGATTTAAGACTCCCTAGTAACGCTTGTCGGTTCACCCAGTTTGCGGCGCAGGGGAACGACATCTCAAATATATGCGATGCCGGAACGAGGAAAAGACTTGACTTTAGCTGCTTTTCCGGGGTGTGGAGCGACTGCGACCGCTCGTGCGCGCCGCTCGCACGAGCTGTGAGCTTCTTGTAAGCTATAACCAAACTGTGCCGCCGGCGCCGCCGCGCGGCGCTTCGTCGAATCGGATCATAATAAGAGGGGAGAGGGCAGTTGGGCGGATTCGTTCCCGATTGGATACCGTTCTCGTCCCTCTTTGCCGCGGCGCTTTTGACCTCGCTCGCGGCGACCCCGCTCGCGCGTAGGATCGCCGTCAAGCTCGGCGCGATCGATAAGCCCACGGGCCGCCGTGTGAACAAGGTCCCGGTCCCCCGCATGGGCGGCATCGCCATCTTCTGCGGCATCGCGGCCGCTTTCGCCGTCCAGTACGTCGGGACGATGCTCCTTGGATGGCCGGTCGTCCTCGTTCCCTCGCCGAAGCTGCGGGTCAACTACTGGATGCTCGTCCTGGCGTTCTGCGTGATCTTCGGCACCGGGCTTTTGGACGACAAGTTCTCGCTCAAGCCGGCCCAGAAGCTCGCGGGTCAGGTGTTCGCGGCCGTGATCGCCGTCGCGGGCGGCCTCGTCATCGGCGACATATCGTCCCCGCTCGGTCCCGAGTTCATCTCGCTTGGCTGGATGGCGTACCCGGTGACGGTCGTCTACCTCGTCGCCTACGTGAACATCATCAATCTCATCGACGGGCTCGACGGGCTCGCCGCCGGGATCTCGGCCATCGCGAGCTTCACCATGTTCGTTCTTTCGGTCATGGCTGGCAGGCTCGACGCCGCCGCGCTCTCCATCGCGGTCACGGGCTCCTCGCTCGGGTTCCTTCGCTACAATTTCCATCCTGCGTCGATATTCATGGGGGACTCCGGCTCGCTCACCTTGGGCTTCGCGCTCGGCTGCTCGTCACTGCTCTCCGTCACGCGCTTCGCGGGCCTGACGACGATCATCGTGCCGCTCGTTATCGCGGCGGTGCCCATCCTGGACACCCTCTCGGCCATCGTCCGGCGCACCCGCGCGCACGTGAGCATCGGCCAGGCCGACCGCGGCCATATCCACCACCGCCTCATGGACGAGGGCTTTGACCAGCGCCAGGCGGTGCTCGTCATGTACGCCTGGACCCTCATGCTCTGCCTCGGGTCCGTGGTCATGACGCAGGTCGGCACGTGGCCCCGCGTGGGGATCTTCTGCGCGCTCGCCGCGGCGTCGTTCCTCTTTGCGCACAAGCTTCACCTCTTCGAGCCGGTGCTCCTGCACCATTACAATCCCCGCACGGGCAAGGACGAGCTGATCTCGCCCGCCGACGATGCCTTCGAGGCGGAGGCCGAGAAACAGTCCGAGCAGCACTGGTGGGAGCGCGATAAATAGTGGGCGCCCCCGAGAGCTCGCCGTTCGGCGAGAAGCCCTACTCCGCTTGCCGCCTGTGCCCCAGGCGATGCGGCGCCGACCGAGATGGCGGCAAGACCGGTTTCTGCGGCATGACCGCGGCCCCTCGAGCCGCCCGCTCCGCCCTCCATTTCTGGGAGGAGCCGCCGATCTCCGGCGAGTCGGGCAGCGGCGCGATCTTCTTCTCGGGCTGCACGCTGCGCTGTGTGTTCTGCCAGAACCACGAGATATCCACCGGCGGCTTCGGCGTCGAGGTCACGCCCGAGCGAATCGCGGGCATGATGCTCGACCTGCAGGGTCAGGGCGCGAACAACATCAACCTCGTGACGGCCCTCCACTTCGCTCCGACGGTTCGCGAGTCCGTCCTCCTCGCCCGCGAGAAGGGCCTTGCTCTTCCCATCGTCTGCAACACCGGCGGCTACGAGCTCGTGGACACCGTGCGCGCCATGGCCGACGTCGTGGACGTGTGGCTTCCCGATTTCAAGTACGCCGACCCTGCGCTCGCAGGATCGCTCTCCTGCGCCCGCGACTACCCGGAGGTGGCCGCGTCCGCTCTTGCCGAGATGATCTCCGCCGTCGAGGCCGCCGGCGGCAGGCTCGTCGACGACGACGGGCTCATGAGGCGCGGGGTCATCGTGCGCCACCTGATGCTTCCCGGCCACCTCGACGACACCCTTCGCGTCCTCGAGCGCGTCTGGGGAATTGCCGGCAACTCCTGCGACCTCTCGCTGATGAACCAGTACACGCCCAGCGAGGAATGCCGCCGCGCTGGCGGGGACCTCGCGCGCGCGATCACGGAGGACGAGTACGAGATCGCTCTGTGCCATGCGGACGACCTCGGCTTCGAGCGCATCTGGTGGCAGGAGGGCGGCACCGTGAGCGAGAGCTTCGTGCCCGCGTTCGACCTCACGGGCGTCGTCTGACGAAAATAGCCGGGCCGCCTCGCCGCATCCGCCCTGGCGCGGGTCGCGGCGAGGCGGTCCGCCCCCGTTCGGTGGAGTATAGTTTTTCTAGCTGATCGCATGACCTTGGAGGACGAATGTCCCAGAACGATACCCTGACCGACGAGGAGCGCGCCGAGCTCGAGCAGCTGCGCGCCGAGAAGGCCGCGCGCGAGCAGGCGGCGCGCGCCGCCGCCGAGCGCGCCGAGCTCGACCGCCTCCGCGCCGAGAAGGCCCAGGCGCAAAAGTCCGCCGAGGCGGCGGCTGCGCGCTCTGCTCAGCAAGCCCAGGAGGCCGCCGAACTTGAGCGCGCCCGCAAGCTCATGGAGCCCGACGATGACGACCTCAAGATGGCCCCCGGCCAGAAGATCGTCATCGCCGCCGTCGTGGGCATCGCCCTCGTTTGGCTGCTCATCACCATCTTCGGTTAGGAGACACCATGTCGCTCACCGACCGCACCAAGCCTACCGACGTCTGCCTGAACACCGACCTCTATGAGCTGACCATGGCCCAGGGGTTCTGGGAGTCGGGCCTTGTCGGCACGCAGGCCTGCTTCAACGCGTTCTTCCGCGAGAACCCCTTCGGCGGCGGTTTCGGCGTCGCCTGCGGCACGGGGCAGATCGCCGAGCTCGTCGAGAACTTCGTGTTCGACGACGAGGACGTGGACTACCTTGCCTCGCTCACGGCCCCGGGCGGCGGCCCCATGTTCAAGCCCGGCTTCCTCGAGTATCTCCGCGGGCACAGGCTCGACCTCACCATCGACGCGGTGCCCGAGGGAGAGGTCGTCTTCCCCCGCGAGCCGATGGTCCGCGTCGTGGGCCCCATCATCGACTGCCAGCTCATCGAGACCGCGCTTCTTAACCTCGTGAACTTCCAGACGCTCGTCGCCACGAAGACCGCGCGCGTGGTCAAGTCGGCCGAGGGCCACCCGGTCTCGGACTTCGGCCTGCGCCGCGCCCAGGGCCCGGACGGCGGCCTCGCGGTCGCGCGCGCCTCCTACATCGCCGGCGCGAGCTCCACCTCCAACGTGCTCGCCGGCAAGATCTACGGGATCCCCGTGTTCGGGACCCACGCCCACTCCTGGGTCATGGCTTTCTCGACCGAGCTCGGGGCCTTCCGCGCCTTCGCTAAGTCGAGCCCGAAGAACTGCTGCCTGCTCCTCGACACCTACGACGTGCACCAGGGCATTAAGAACGCCATCACGTGCGCCAAGGAGATGGAGGAGGCCGGCGAGCATCTCGCAGCGGTCCGAATCGACTCCGGAGACCTCGCGAAGCTCTCCAAGGACGCCCGCGCGGCGTTCGACGAGGCGGGCCTTCCGTACGTGAAGATCTCGGTCTCCAACGACCTCGACGAGTACACGATCCAGTCCCTCTTTGCGCAGGGGGCGCCGATCGACTCGTTCGGCGTGGGCACCAAGCTCGCAACGTGCGACCCGCAGCCGAGCCTCGGCGGCGTCTACAAGCTCTCCGCCGTTCGCGAGGGCGAGTCCGAGCCGTGGCGCCCCGTCATCAAGCTCTCGGAGCAGGCCTATAAGCGCACCATCCCCGGTATCCAGCGCGTGCTGAGGTTCTATGACGAGGCCGGCTGCCCCGTCGGCGACATGATCTGCCAGGAGGGCGCCGAGCCTGCCTGCGACGAGATGATCGACATCCTCGACACCTTCCGCTCCTACGACCTCTCCGGCACGCCGCGCGAGCTTCTTGCCCGCATGGTCGAGCACGGCTCCGGCACCGAGGCGGGCGCCGCTTCCATCGAGCAGGCCCGCGAGAGGTGCAAGACCGCGATCATGCACCTCGACGCTGCCGTCACCCGCTTCCTCAACCCGCAGACCTACCCCGTGGGCCTCGAGCTCGGCCTCGCGAGGCTGCGCCAGGAGCTCTCGGCGGAGGAGCGCCGCAGCTCCGGGCGTCCCGTCATCTGATGACGGCGGCCCCGCGCCATGCCCATCTATCGTTTGCTAGAATCCACCAGGTATTTGTTCAGAACATGTTTGGAGTCCCTATGCCCGAGAAACTCGAGGAACTAGTCCGCGCCGCGCTCGCCGCCGCCCAGTCCGTAGGGGAGCTGCCCGAATTCGACGTCGCCGACATGGGCTTCGAGCGCCCCGCCGACTCCTCGAACGGCGACTGGTCCTCGACCGTCGCGATGCGCTCCGCCCGCCTCGCGCACTGCGCCCCCGCAAAGATCGCGCAGGCCATCGTGGCGCACCTCCCCGAGGACCCCGCCCTCGCCAAGGTCGAGGTCGCGGGCCCCGGCTTCATCAATTTCTACCTGAACACCGCCTCCGCGAACGACATCTTCCGCGTCGTGCGCGAGTCCGGGGACGACTTCGCCCGCTCTGACATCGGCGCGGGAAAGAAGATCCAGGTCGAGTTCGTCTCCGCGAACCCCGTGGGCCCGCTCCACATTGGCCACGGCCGCTGGGCCGCGCTCGGCGACTCGCTCTGCAACGTCCTCGAGCGCGCCGGCTACGACGTGGAGCGCGAGTACTACATCAACGACCACGGCTCGCAGATGGACGTCTTCGGCCACTCGATCTCCAAGCGCTACCTGCAGCTCTTGGAGCTCATGGGGGAGGGCAAGTCCTGCGAGGAGGCCGTGGCGGCGCTCCTGGCCGACCGCGAGGCGTACGTCGCCGATGAGGAGGACGCCCACCCCGAGACCCACCCCTACACCGACGCCTTCAACGAGGCCCTCGGCGGCAACGCCTACGCGGGCGACTACATCGTCGACCTCGCGGCGCGCTTCGTCGCCTCCGATGGTGATGCCCTCGCGGGGGCGACCGAGGACGAGCGCTGCGCCTCCTTCCGCGAGCGCGGCTACAAGATGATGCTCGAGTCCATCCGCGAGACCTGCCATAAGGCCCGCTGCGACTTCGACGTCTGGTTCTCCGAGCGCAGCCTCTACGAGAAGGGCCCGGACGGCACCTCCGCCGTCGACCGCGCCCTCGCCAAGCTCGATGAGCTCGGCTACCTCTTCCGCGACGAGGCGGGAGCCCTGTGGTTCCGCTCGACCGACTTCGGCGACGACAAGGACCGCGTCCTCATAAAGACCAACGGCGAGTACACCTATTTCGCCTCCGACGTCGCTTATCACTGGAACAAGTTCCAGCGCGTCGACCACGTCATCGACCTGTGGGGCGCCGACCACCACGGCTACATCAAGCGCATCCGGTCCGTCTGCGAGGCGCTCGGCTACCCCGATCAGTTCGAGGTCGTCCTCGGCCAGCTCGTGAACCTCCTGCGCGACGGCGTGCCGGTGCGCATGAGCAAGCGCAAGGGCACCATGGTCGCCTTCGACGAGCTTTTGGAGGAGGTCGGCGCCGACGCCACGCGCTACACGCTCGTCGCCAAGTCGAACAACCAGATGATCGACTTCGACATCGAGGCCGTTAAGCGCCAGGACAACACGAACCCCGTCTATTACGTCCAGTACGCGCACGCCCGCATCTGCTCCATCCTGCGCCGCGCCGCCGGCGTCGACGCCGATGAGGCCGCGAAGCTCGGTATGGACGAGGTCGCCCGCCGCGCCGTCGGCGAGGACTACGACCTCGGGCTTCTGACCGACCCGACCGAGGCGGCGCTCGCCCGCAAGCTCGCGGAGCTCCCCGGGCTCGTCGATTCCTGCGCCCGCGACCGTGCCCCGTTCCGCCTCACCCACTACGCCGAGGACCTCGCGGGGCACTTCCACTCGTTCTACGCCGCGTGCCAGGTTATCCCCGGCGCGGGCCGTCCGCTGGACGGGGGCCTCTCGCACGCGCGCCTCGCCGCGGTCGACGCGTGCCGTCGCGTGCTCGCGCTCACGCTCAACATGATCGGCGTCACGGCACCGCAGGTCATGTAGGGCCTCGCCCGGGTTTCGGGGTGCGCGGCCGGCGGCTACTCGCCGCCAGCCGCGCATACCTTCAGTGATTTATATTTCTTTTTTATGTAACGTGCACGGGGACAATTTGAAGTCCCGTGCACGTTTCGTATAATCGCGGCTGTGAGCGGCTCCGGGTTTCGGCCCTGCGTCCGCTGCATGGCATCAAAGTTCGATTTTCAGGGGTAGATAATGGATCTTCGCGAGTACATGTCGGTCCGCAGGGCGTACAACGTCGTCCGCCAGAAAGTAGATTCCGACAAGAGGCTGACGTTCGAGGAGTTCGCCATTCTCTGCCGGCTCAGCATGGCCGACACGCCGCTCAAGACCTCCGCGATCGCCGAGTACCAGAGCGCCCTGCGCCCGACGATGACCCACCGCACGAACCATCTTTCGGGCCTCGGGTTCATCGAGCGCGGCGAGGGGGATACCGACCGCCGCAACGTCGTCTGCGGGATCTCCGAGAAGGGCCGTGCCGAGGTTATGCGCCTCGCCGGCCTCACCAGGACCCAGATTCCCACCGGCAAGGCGCTCTCGAGGACCTCTGCCGAGAGGATCTGCAAGTACGCCGATGCCATGGGGAGCATTTTCTGCAAGGCGGGCGACCTGGTTCTTTTGGGCCTTTACTCTGCGGAGGCCGATGAGCTCACCATCATGCAGCTCGTCGATGTACTCGGGCTTCTGCAGCCGACGGTCTCGATGAGCGTGTCCTCCCTCGCCGAGCAGGGCCTCGTCGAGCGCCGGCGCGAGTCGGGCAAGCAGCATACGACGAGCGTCGCCTTGACCGAGGCCGGGCGCGACCGGGCTGAGCAGATGAAGCAGGTCATCGAGTCCGTCATCGTGCGCCGCAAGGTCCGCAAGCCGAGGAATTAGTGCTCTTCTCGCGGCCACGTGCTTGAGGTCGCGCGGCCGCAGCCGACCGAGGGGCACAAACAAGAAAACTGACCCTGTCCGGGGCTGTCGGGGGATTAATCTCCGACAGCCCCGATTCATGAGTCGGCGCATAGCAAATTAACTCATTTTCGTTTGCTTCCGAGCGTTCTTGCTGCTATAGTCGCAACCAAGCAGTCGCGCATGTTGCGCCGTGATCTCACCCTACATATTCTCTCGGGCTTTGATCCGAATTCGGCTGTCTCTTATCTTGACTCAATATCGGCATTGCGGCCTGCCGTGACCTTGGCCGCGCAAATACAGAGAGGTACTACATGACAGAAGAGAAGACCGTCTCGGCAGAGCCCGCCGACGAGCAGAATCCGGCCCCCAAGCGTCGGGTTCGCCGCACGGCAAAGAAGCAGGCGGAGCTGACTGAGGGCGCCCCCGAAGGTTCCGGCGCCGCCGCTCGCGCTGATTCGGGGGAGGGCAAGCTCTCCGGCGAAGCTGCGGGGAAGCCCTCGGACGACCCCGCTTCCGCATCTGCCGCGAAGATCGCTCCGAAGGCTCGCAGGTCGACGAAGCGTTCTAGCAAGGTCGCCGCGGCCGAGGCATCGGTCGCCGATGGCACTGCCGCCTCTGATGGCGTCGATGCGTCTCTTGAGGGCGCGCAGAAGCCGCGCCGCCGCGTCGCCCGCGCGCGCAAACCCAAGGCGGATCCCGCGGAGGCCCAGGCCATGTCGGCACAGACCGCCGTGCCCTCGGGGGATGCCGCGCCCGCTGAGGCCGTCGCCTCCAGCGATTCCGCGCCGCGCGAGATCCCCGCTGCCGCAGGCGACGTCCCCGTCGCCGAGAAGCCGAAGCGCCGCGTCGGGCGCCCGAGGAAGCAGAAGCCCGCAGACGCCGCCGAAGGCGAAGGCTCCGAGCCGGCTTCTGTCGCGGCCGCCCCCGAGCCCTCCGCAAAGAAGGACATCAAGGAGCTGAACCGTATCGCACAAGACGCGACCCACGCTTCCTCCGAGCCGGGCGACGTGCCCGGGGCCAAGGCCCTCGACTCCGTCGCCCCCGAGGGCTCCGGCGCCCAGCAGGCAGGTGAGGCGCGCCCCGCCGATTCCGACCAGCCGCGCCGCGGGCGCCGCAACCGCAGGCACCCGGAGCGTGACTTCGAGTCCGACGAGCGCCGCGACCAGTCCCAGGCCGAGAAGCAGCCCGACGGCTCTCTGCAGAACCAGCGCAAGAAAGACCGCTACGCGGACCGCGGGTCCGATGGCCAGGGCGGCGGGCGCAACAACAACCGCCGCAACAACCGCAAGAACCGCAACCGCGACTTCAACGCCGAGCCGTCCCTCTCGCTCGAGGATGTCGCGGCCATGAAGGTCGCGGACCTGCGCTCGAAGGCCGCTGAGCTCGAGATCGAGTACGTCGGCCTGCGAAAGCCCGAGCTCGTCGAGGCGGTCTATGCGGCCGCCGCCCGCGCCGAGGGCTTCAGCCCCGTCGACGGCGTTCTCGAGATCGGAAACGAGGGCTTCGGCTGGCTGCGCACGGGCAACTACATGAAAGGCGACGACGACTGCTTCGTCCACCAGCAGATGATCCGCAGCCTCGGCCTGCGCCCTGGCGACCGCGTCGTCGGAACGGTGGGCCCCGGCCGCGGCAACGCGAAGTACCCGCCCCTCATCAAGGTGACCTCCGTCAACGGAGTGGCGCCCGAGTCGGTCAAGTCCCGGCCCCGCTTCCGCGACCTTACGCCGGTCTTCCCCAATGAGCGCCTGGTCATGGAGCACGGCAAGGACTCCATCACCGGCCGGGCCATCGATCTGGTGAGCCCCATCGGCAAGGGCCAGCGCGGCCTCATCGTCAGCCCCCCGAAGGCCGGCAAGACGACCGTCCTCAAGAAGATTTGCCAGTCCATCGCGGCCAACAACCCCGAGGTGCACCTTTTCTGCCTGCTCGTCGACGAGCGCCCCGAGGAGGTCACCGACATGGAGCGCTCCATCAAGGGGGAGGTCGTGGCCTCGACCTTCGACATGCCGGCGGACAACCACACCCGCGTCTCTGAGCTCGTGATCGAGCATGCTAAGCGCCTGGTCGAGATGGGGGAGGATGTCGTGGTGGTCCTCGACTCCATCACCCGCCTCGCCCGCGCCTACAACCTCGCGACCCCCGCGAGCGGCCGCATCCTCTCCGGCGGCGTCGACTCCGCCGCGCTCTACCCGCCAAAGAAGTTCCTCGGCGCCGCGCGCAACATCGAGAACGGCGGGTCCCTCACCATCATCGCCTCCGCCCTCGTGGACACGGGGTCCAAGATGGACGAGGTCATTTTCGAGGAGTTCAAGGGCACGGGCAACATGGAGCTCAAGCTTGACCGCGACCTCGCCGACCGCCGAATCTTCCCGGCCATCGACCCGGTCTCGTCCGGCACGCGCAATGAGGACCTGCTCATCCCCGAGGAGTACCGCCCCTTCGTCTGGGGCATTCGCCGCATCCTCGCAAACATGAACAACACTGAGCGCGCCGCGAACGCCCTCGTCAAGGGCCTCAAGGGCACGAACGACAACCGCGAGTTCCTCATCAAGAGCGCAAAGAAGGCCCAACAGACCGACTACATCGCCTGATCTGGGATCGACTAACCGACCGGCCAGGTCCTCGACAAATGAATGTTGAGGGCCTGGCCTTTTTTTGCGCATGAAGGCATTTGTTTGTGCGCTATAGTAAGCAGGATATTGAACGTTGCAGCGGCAAACACACCTAAATCAAGCCACACCGCAGCAGCAAAGGCCCCGCACCTTCCCGGGGATTCCCACGCAGCAAATTCAGGATTTAGGACGTTCGCCGCCGCGGTACTGCGGAGGTGCTTTGGGCATGAAGACGAGAAGAAACCCTGCTGTGACAGCGGGTCTCGTTGGCGCGGCGATCCTGGTTCCGCAGCCCGCCCTCGCCGCCTCGCTCGCCGAGGCCGTATCCTCGGTGCTCGGCAGCCCCGTCGCCTGCTTCGGCGCGGGCGTGCTGACCGGCGCCGTCGTCTCGGGCGTCGTCTCCGCCGTCGTGTGCCACTCGCTCATGGCGCGCGACCAGAGGCGCTCCGATGCCGAGTTCCCTGCCCAGGCCTTCCAGCCCATCCCGTTGAAGGAGGACTTTAATGCCGCCGCGCCAGCGCCTGCCCCGGCACGCGTTGACTTCGCGGCTGCCGAGGATGCGCCTGCCCGGAAGTCCGGCAAGCATTTCCACGCCGCGGATAAAGAACCCGCGCCGGAGCCTCTGCCGGTCATCGGTTCCCACGCGACCGACGACTACGAGCAGATCGCCCAGAACTACGTCAAGAAGGCCACCTTGGGCGCCCGTATGGCCACGCGCGCCCAAGGCGTAGCGAAGACCCTGCGCGACCGTATGGGCGCCGATATGATGGACGGCCTCCCCGTCATCGAGCGCGCCGACGGCTCGGTCGCCGATGTTGGCACCTCCTGGTGGAACACCTCCGTCGGCCTCGCGTCCATCGCGAAGATCGACGATTACGTGGAAGGGGAGGACACCGACGGGCTTGCCATCCCCTCGGACTTCTCCGAGACCGGCAAGCAGATGCTCATCGAGGCCGCGCAGACCGCCTCGCTGAGGCGTCCTGCGCACACGGGCTCCTCCGCTCCGGCTCCGGCCGCGGCGTCCGAGGCACCTGCTGCCCCTATGCCCGCCCCCGCTCCCACCGCGAGCCCTGCCGACGAGTTCACCCACGGCTCCATCGCCGATCGCATCGCCTTCGTCGACGAGGGCGTCTACCCCGAGCGCCGCGATGCGGACGACTCGCTCGCCGACGACGACTGGGCCTCTGCCCTGAAGTCGATGGACGAGCGCCTGAACGCGAACCTCGTCAACCCCGAGCCGGTCATCCCCGCGCCCTTCGAGGACATCGTCGGCGACGCCGATACCCTCGACGAGCCTGACGGCCTCGAGCAGAGCACCACGTTCATCCCGTTCAAGCCCCTGGCGGGCCATCCCGAGGTCGTGGACACCGAGTCCTACGTCGATTACCTCATCGGCGACGAGTTCGGCCACAACTCTTCCAAGGCTACCCGCAACGCCGCCGGGCGCTTCCTGCGACTGCTCGAGGGGGGCACCTCGACGAATGCCCTTGCGCGATCCGCGGGAAAGACTGGCACGAGCTCCCTTCACCGAGCGGACGACTCTGAGCCCTACCGCCCCAAGCACATGGCCATGCCCATCATGAAGGAGGCGTAGCGCGTGGCGGTCGGCGCAAAGCGCCATGGTCGACTCGGCTCCCCGGCCCTCGGCTGGGGAGTTTTCCTTCTCGCGTGGATCTGCTTCATCTGGGGGCACTCGCTCGTTCAGGGCCCCGAGTCCTCCGCCGAAAGCGGTTTGGTGTACTCGCTGCTGAGGCCCTTATTCGGCGCACTCGGCATCGTCGACAAGGATACCTGCACCTTCATCATCCGCAAGTGCGCGCATTTCTCAGAGTACGCCGTGCTCGGTGCCGTGGCAGCGAACCTCGCGAAGGCCCTCGTTCTCCAAGGGCTTCTCTCCTCGCGCCTTCGGGTCGGCCCCGTGGTGCTCTGCGCCGCCGTCCCCGTCCTCGACGAGACGATCCAGCTCTTCGTGCCCGGGCGCACCGGCTGCGCCCGCGACGTGCTGATCGACCTCGCCGGCATGGCGACGGGAGCCGTCGTGGCCACACTCGTCATTCGGCATCGGCGGAAGGCCTGATAACTCCGGCGGGTGGCGCAATATTACAGAACAATTATTTTATGTTTCGCTGTTTTTAACCTAAGCTGAAACGCGGACACGCGTTGCCCTGCGCGGTTTATCCTCCTATACGCTCATAAAGCATTCTTTTCATCTATACGGGAGGAGACAAAAATGAAATCATCTGTTTCTCGCCGTCAGTTCCTCGAGCTTTCCGGCATCGTCGCCGCGGGCCTGGGTCTTGCCGGCTGCGGCAACTCCGGCTCCGGTGATTCCGGCTCCGCGTCCGGCGA
Source organism: Coriobacteriia bacterium (assembly GCA_003150175.1). GTDB lineage: Bacteria > Actinomycetota > Coriobacteriia > Coriobacteriales > Atopobiaceae > Paratractidigestivibacter. Next base: position 19,591 of record QAKZ01000009.1, on the reverse strand, counting down.
CGGCTCCATCAAGGTCGGCATCATGGGCCCGTACTCCGGCTCCGTCGCCCAGTACGGCGTCGCCTGTCGTGACGGCGCGCTGCTCTGGTTCAAGCAGCTCAACGTCAACGGCGGCGTCAACGGCAAGCAGGTCGACACCGACGTCCAGGACGAGAAGGGCGACGCCACCGAGGCCGTCACCGTCTACAACAAGCTCGTCGAGGACGGCGTGACCGCCATCGTGGGCGACGTCACTTCCAAGCCGACCATCGCCGTGGCCCAGAAGTCCGTCGAGGACAACATGCCCTGCGTGACCGCATCCGCTACCACCGCCGACGTCATCTCCTATGGCGACAACTATTTCCGTGCCTGCGTCACCGACCCGTTCCAGGGCAAGGTCATGGGCGACTTCGCCGCCAAGCAGGGCTACAAGACCGTCGCCACCATCTACGACTCCGGCGACGACTACGCCTCCGGCGTCGCCTCCGCATTCAAGGACGAGTGCCAGAAGAAGGGCATCACCGTCGCTAAGGAGGCCGGCTACGCCTCCGGCGCCACCGACTTCAACGCCCAGCTGACCGACATCCTCTCGGCCAACCCCGATGCCATCCTGTGCTCCAACTACTATCAGGACGACGGCATGATCGTCACCCAGGCCCGTCAGCTCGGCTACAAGGGCGTCTTCCTCGGCGCCGACGGTTGGGCCGGCATCGTTGGCGGCGACCAGGACTACGCCTCCACCGCTGACCTCGAGGGCTGCTTCTACTGCTCCTCCTTCGTCGCCTCCAACCCCGACGAGAAGGTCAAGAAGTTCATCGAGGACTTCAAGGCCGAGTACAACGAGGCCCCGACGAACTTCAACGCCCTTGCCTACGACGCCGCCGCCATCGTCACCGAGGGCCTGAAGGCCGCCGAGGAAAAGAAGCTCGAGCCCGGTTCCGACGACTACAAGGCCGCCGTCATCGAGGGCATCAAGAACTGCAAGGTCGAGGGCGTCACGGGCACCATCTCGTACTCCGGCACCGGCGACCCGCAGAAGTCGACCCTGGTCATCACCTTCAAGGACGGCAAGGAGACCATCTTCGACACCATCGAGCCAGAGGCCTAAGTCCTAAAGCTCGCCCCTGCGCCTGCAGGCGCAGAACCTGGGCACCGAGAGGGGCATAGCCTCTTGGTGCCCTTCGCAGTATCCGCAAACGAATCGGAAGGGAAGTGCCTATGACATTCTTGACTCAGCTGCTCAACGGCCTCAGCCTCGGCAGCATCTACGCGCTCGTGGCGCTCGGGTACACCATGGTGTACGGCATCATCCTGCTTCTGAACTTCGCCCACGGCGACATCATCATGGTGGGCGGCTACATCGCCTGGATCGCGATGGCCACCCTCGGCCTTCCCCCGGTGGTCGCCGCCATCCTCGCCGTGCTCGGCTGCATGGTGCTCGGCGCCCTCATCGACAAGATCGCTTACGCGCCGCTGCGCGACGCCCCGCGCCTCTCGATCCTGATCACGGCCATCGGCGTCTCGTACTTCCTCGAGAACGGCGGCCAACTGGTCTTCGGCGCCGCAGCCAAGGTCGTCCCCCCGTTCGGAGACTTCGGCAGTATCCAGCTCGGCGACGCGAGCCTCTCTGGCCGCGCCATCCTCACCGTCCTCGTGACCGCCGCGGCCACGGCCGTCCTCACCTTCCTGGTGCAGAAGACCAAGCTCGGCAAGGCGATGCGCGCCGTCTCCGAGGACATGGGCGCCGCGCGCCTTATGGGCATCAACGTGAACCACACCATCTCGTTCACCTTCGCCGTGGGCTCCGCGCTCGCCGGCATCGGCGCCGTGCTCTACTGCATGGCCTACACGCAGATCACCCCGACCATGGGCATCATGCTCGGTACCAAGGCCTTCGTCGCCGCCGTCCTCGGCGGCATCGGATCGATCCCGGGCGCCGTCATCGGCGGCCTCATCGTCGGCTTCGCCGAGGTGTTCGTCTCGGCCATCGGCCTTTCCGTCTGGCAGGACGCCGTCGTGTTCCTGCTGCTCATCATCGTCCTCATCGTCAAGCCGACCGGTCTGCTCGGCCGTCCGATGACCGAGAAGGTCTAAGGGGGTGCGCACAGAATGAAGGATTACTACAACAAGGGCGAGGAGCGCCCGACGCTCTCCGCCTCGGTGGTCGCCCCGGCCTCCAAGCGACGTAGTCTCCCCATGGCCGCGCGCTATGCCATCAATGCCGTGCTCGTCCTGCTGTTCCTGGTCATCGGCGAGTCGATGATCTCGGGCGGCGTCGTCAACCGCTACCAGACCGGCGTCCTCGAGCAGGTCGGCATCTACATCATCATGGCGGTCTCGCTGAACATCGCCACAGGCTATCTCGGCCAGCTCCCGCTGGGCCACGCCGGCTTCATGAGCGTGGGCGGCTACTCCTGCGCGCTGTTCATCATGCACATGATGCCCGTGCTCGGCCTGAACGCCAAGGCCATGGCCGCCATGGCGAGCCCCGCGGCCATCCTGCTGTTCGTCGCGGGCGTCGTCTTCGGCGGCATCTGCGCCGGCGTCTGCGGCCTCATCATCGGCATCCCGGCCCTGCGCCTCAAGGGCGACTACCTCGCCATCATCACGCTGGGCTTCGCCGAGATCATTCGCGTCGTCATCAACAACATCGACGGCGTCCTCGGCTTCGACTTCACCGGCGGCGCCAAGGGCCTCTCGGGCATCCCGGGATACACGAATTTCCTCAACGTGTTCCTCGTCGTCGCGGTGGTCATCTTCCTCATCCACACGATGATGAAGTCGCGCCACGGCCGCGCGATCCTGGCCATCCGCGACAACGAGATCGCGGCCGAGGCCTCCGGCGTCAACACCACCTACTACAAGACGCTCGCGTTCGTGGTCTCCGCGTTCTTCGCGGGCGTCGGCGGCGCGCTGTACGCCGGCTGCATCGGCGTCATGGACCCGTCGAAGTTCGGCTTCATGAAGTCGGTCGAGATCCTCGTCATGGTCGTCCTCGGCGGCATGGGCTCCATGCTCGGCTCCGTCGTCTCCGCGACCGTCCTGACGATTCTGCCCGAGGCGCTGCGCGCGTTCTCCGAATACCGCATGGTCGTCTACGCCGTCGTGCTGATCCTCGTCATGATCTTCCGTCCGCAGGGCCTGCTCGGCAGCTACGATTTCTCGCTTTCCCGCGTGATCGAGCGCTGCCTGAACAAGGACTTCCCTTGGAAAAAGAAGCCCGCTGCGGAACCCGAGCCCGCCCAGGAGGTGAGCGACCATGAGTAAGGTGATTCACGGCGACGTCAAGCTCGTCGAGCCCAAGAGCCCGAACCTCATCCCCGAGCGCGATGCGTACAAACGCCCCGTGCTCGAGGCGACGAACCTCGGCATCGACTTCGGCGGCCTCACCGCGGTCGACGACTTCAACATCGCCCTCGGCCGCACCGAGATCTCGGGCCTCATCGGCCCGAACGGCGCGGGAAAGACGACCGTCTTCAACCTGCTGACCAACGTCTACAAGCCCACGCGCGGCTCCATCCTGCTCGACGGCACCGCGACCGCCGGCAAGTCCGTGACCGAGGTCAACCGCATGGGCATCGCCCGCACGTTCCAGAACATCCGCCTCTTCACGCAGATGTCGGTGGAGGAGAACGTGCTCGTCGGCTTCGGCAATTCCATGAAATCGAACCTCGTCACCGACGTCCTGCGCCTTCCCGGCCACTGGAAGCAGGAGGCCGAGTTCCACGACAAGGCCCTCGAGCTCCTCGACATCTTCGACATGAGGAAGTTCGCCGGCACCCAGGCGGGCAACCTGCCCTATGGCGCCCAGCGCAGGCTCGAGATCCTGCGCGCGCTTGCCACGCAGCCCAAGGTGCTGCTCCTCGACGAGCCCGCGGCCGGCATGAACCCTGCCGAGACCGAGGAACTCATGGAGAACATCCAGAAGATCCGCGACCAGTTCGGCATCGCTATCCTGCTCATCGAGCACGACATGAGCCTCGTTATGGGCGTCTGCGAGGTCGTCGGCGTCCTCGACTACGGGCGCATCATCGCCAAGGGCACGCCCGAGCAGATTCAGAACAACCCCAAGGTCATCGAGGCGTACCTTGGCAAGCAGGGGGTGAACTAACGTGGCCGAGACACTGCTTTCCGTCAACGACCTGCACGTGAGCTACGGCGCCATCAAGGCCGTCCGCGGCATCTCGTTCGACATCAAGAAGGGCGAGATCGTCACGCTCATCGGCGCGAACGGCGCCGGCAAGTCGACCACGCTGAACACCATCGCCGGCCTGATCAAGCCCGACGAGGGCGTCGTCGAGTTCAAGGGCGAGTCCATCGTCGGCGTGAGGGCGCACAAGATCGTCAAGCGCGGCCTCGCGCTGTGCCCCGAGGGCCGTCGCGTCTTCGCCCAGATGAGCGTCGCGGAGAACCTCGACATGGGCGGCTACACCCGCTCCGATACCGAGAACCGCGAGACCATCGAGCACGTCTACGAGCGCTTCCCGCGCCTGCGCGAGCGCATGGAGCAGTCCGCGGGCACGCTCTCCGGCGGCGAGCAGCAGATGCTCGCCATGGGCCGCGCCCTCATGAGCAAGCCTGACCTGCTGATGCTCGACGAGCCCTCGATGGGCCTCGCCCCGATACTTGTGCAGGAGATCTTCGACATCATCAAGGAGCTCAACGCCACTGGCACCACCATCCTGCTCGTCGAGCAGAACGCGAACATGGCGCTCTCCATCGCCGATCGCGCCTACGTCCTCGAGATCGGCACGATCAAGAAGACCGGCACCGGCGCCGAGCTGCTCGTCGATGACGACGTCCGCAAGGCCTACCTCGGCGGCTAGGCTTCGACCTTGATCTGATGCCTAGCACATGGCTACAAAGAATGGCGCCTCGCGCGAAGCGGGGTGCCATTCTTTTGTGGGGATGCTCCCGAGCGATGCTAGGGGAGAGCTGCGGCTTAGTTGAGGTCCACGGTGGTCCCGAGGGAGTTGGCGCTCAGGGTGCGCAGCCAGAACCCGGGGCGCGCCTCTGCGAGCGCGTCGTGGACGGCAGAGGCGAGCTCGTCGCCATCGGCTACGGCGAGCATGGTGGATCCGGAGCCGGAGATCATGAACGCGCAGGCACCGGCGTCGAGGGCGGCCTTCTTCAGCGGCTCGAAGTCGGGGATGAGACGGCTGCGGTAGGGCTCGTGGAGCTTGTCGTGGTTCGCCTTGCCGAGCAGTTCCGCGTCGCCGGTCTCGAGCGCGCGGACGACCGCCACGCAGCGGCCCATCTGCCAGACGGCGGTCGAGGCGGGGACCTCCTTCGGAAGCACGCGGCGAGCGTCCGCGGTGCGTACCTCGTAGGGCGGCGCCACGGCAATAAAGCGCAGGTTGTCCGCGATATCCATGCGCGTGGAGGTGGTGTCGTCGTCCTCGACGAAGGAGCTCACGAGGCCACCCATGATGGCGGGGGCGACGTTGTCCGGGTGCCCCTCGATGCGCGTCGCGAGCTCGAGGCACTCGTCGCGGTCGTATGCTCCGCGTCCGAGGACCTGTGCCGCGGCGACGCCCGCGATCACGCAGGTCGAGCTCGACCCGAGCCCGCCCGAGAGCGGGATCGGCGAGAAGATCGTGATCTTGAGCGGCGTCGGCTCGCACCCGAGCTCGCGGCACGCCTGCAGGTAGCTCTGCCACACGAGGTTGTCCTCGCCGCGGAATCGCTCCTCGCAGCCGTCGATCGCGAGCTCATCGGCGGGCGTGAGGAGGAAGGTGGCCGTCAAGTCGAGGGCGATCCCCAGGCAGTCGAAGCCGACGCCGACGTTCGCCGAGGTGGCGGGCACGCGAACGATGACGACGGGAGCTTCTTTGCCGTCGGCGGCGATCACAGGAATACCCTCGCGCAGGCGGACTCGACGAAGGCGCCCATCTTCTGGCGGTCGCACACGGCGTCGTGGAGCACCTTGGAGTCGCGGAGGGCGGAAAGCTGGGCCGGCGCGACGGTGCCCGTCTTCGCGGAGAGCGCGTCCATGCACTCGAACCCGCTCATGCCTTCGGTCGGCTCCCCGAGCGCGGCCAGCACGTCGGCGCTGAACTTGTACGGCGAGGCCGTCGAGAGGCACACGCGGGCGCTGCCGTCGCGCTCGACTCCGTCGAGGACGTTCTTTGCCACAGCGGTGTGCGGGTCGATGAGGACGCCGAGCCCCTCCCAGGTGGAGCGGATCTGCGCGCGCGTGGCGTCGTCGTCCGCCCGGCCGCAGGCGAAGACCTCCTGGATGCGGGCCAGGACCTCTGCGGGGACGGTGTAGGAACCCTTGGTCGCCAGGTCGCCCATGAGGGAGGCGACGAGCTCGCAGTCGCCGTCGCAGAAGTAGTAGAGCATGCGCTCGAGGTTAGAGGAGACGAGGATGTCCATGGAGGGGCTGATCGTCTTGTTGAACGGTCGCATACGGTCGTAGGTGCCGGTGGTGAGGAAATCGGTGAGCACGTCGTTCTCGTTGGAGGCGACGATGAGCTTGCGGACAGGGAGGCCGAGGCGCTTGGCGTAGTAGCCCGCGAGGACGTCGCCGAAGTTTCCGGTGGGCACGCAGAACGTCACCTCGTCGCCCTGCTCGACGGCGCCCGCGCGCACGAGCTGCGCGTAAGAGTCGAAGTAGTAGGTGACCTGCGGGGCGAGGCGGCCGACGTTGATGGAGTTCGCGCTCGAGAGCACGGCGCCCTCGCGGGCGAGGCGCTCTGCCATCTCGTGGTCGGCGAAGATCCGCTTGACCTCGGTCTGGCAGTCGTCGAAGTTGCCGCGGACGGCGCAGACGGCGACGTTGTCGCCCTTCTGGGTGGCCATCTGGAGGTGCTGTATGTCCGAGACCTTGCCCTCGGGGTAGAAGACCGTGACGCCACAGCCGTCGACGCCCGCGAAGCCCTCGAGCGCGGCCTTGCCGGTGTCGCCGGAGGTGGCGGTCACGATCATGATCTTCTTGTCCTCACCCTCGGCGCCCCTGCGCGCGACGCCCATGAGCTGGGGGAGCATCTGGAGCGCGACGTCCTTGAAGGCGCTCGTGGGGCCGTGGTAGAGCTCGAGGAGCCAGTCGTCGCCGAGCGGAGTCACCGGGCAGCACGCCGGGGTGTCCCACTGCGCGCCGTAGGCGGCCTCGACGCAGGAGGCGATCTCGTCCTCGGTGAAGTCGGGAAGGAGCGTCCCCAGGACGTCGCGGGCGGTCTCCTGGAACCCCTGGGCGTAGATCTTCGCGAGGTCGAGCTTATGCTCGCCGACCCAGTCGGCGACGTAGAGCCCGCCGTCGGGCGCGATGCCGCGCAAGATAGCTTGCTTACTTGTTACGTTCTCGGATTTGCCTCGCGTGCTGTGGTAGAACGAATTCACTGTTGGCTCCTTGCGTCCAGTCGTTACCACGGATACTGTCCGTAATCATACCTGCAGCGCTCGGGGCCCCGGCCTATAGTCACAGATTCGAAAGATTGGACCCGCCGCTCATGAAAATCGCCCTTCTCGGCTACGGCACGGTCGGCCGCGGCGTCGACCAGATCATCCGCGACCGCGTGGGCTCCGTTGAGGTGGCCCGCATCCTCGAGCTCCCCGACCGCCTGACCGACCCCCGCATGACGTCCGACTACGAGCAGATCGTCCAGGACCCGGACATCGATCTCGTCGTCGAGTGCATGGGCGGCGTCGAGCCAGCCCACACCTTCATCATGAAGGCGCTCGCCTCGGGCAAGCACGTGGTCACGTCCAACAAGGCGGTCGTCGCGGCGCACTTCGCCGAGTTCGCCGAGGCCGCTCTCTATAACCGAGTGAGCCTCTTCATCGAGGCCTCCGTCGGCGGCGGCATCCCCTGGATCGCCGGGATCGAGAAAGCCCGCCGCATCGACGAGGTCACCTCGTTCAAGGGCATCATGAACGGCACCACCAACTACATCGTCTACCAGATGCTCAAGGACGGCGCCGAGTTCGCGGACGTCCTCGCCGAGGCGCAGCAGATGGGCTACGCCGAGCGCGACCCCTCCGCTGACATCGACGGCATCGATGTCATGAACAAGACGATCATCACCGCCTCGGCCGCCTTCGACGTCGCGTGCACCCATGACCTGCCGGTCTCGGGCATCCGCAACCTCACCAAGGCCGACCTCGACCTCTTTGCCGCGAAGGGTCGAACGGTCAAGCTCCTCGGGCGCGGCGTCCAGGCGGACGGCTCCTACGCCGTCGCCGTCGAGCCGGTCGCGCTCTCTTCCGACTCCCTCGAGGCGCACGTCCCCTCGAACTTCAACCTGGTCACCCTCGACGGCCAGACCGTCGGCGAGCTCAAGTTCTACGGTCAGGGCGCCGGCAGCCTGCCCACCGGCAACGCCATCGTCCAGGACGTCCTCGACTGCGCCGCCGGGCGCCGTCCCGTCTACGACTTCAGCCGCGGCCTGGCGTACAAGCCTGAGCTTCTTCGCGCCGACTACGTGCTGCGAACTACCTGCGCGCCGGTCGGCGCCGAGGAGTACGCCCCGGGCGCCTGGCTTGTGCGCGACCTCACGGCGGTCGAGGCGCGCGCGGCGCTCGACGCGGCGCTCGCGGCCGACCCCACCTCGTTTATGGCAGCCCTCGGGTAATCGGAACGGAAACCAACGCACATGATCAAGATCGCGAAGTTCGGTGGCTCGTCGGTCGCCTCCGCCGAGCAGTTCAAGAAGGTCAAGGCAATCGTCGAGTCCGACCCCGACCGCAAGTTCGTCGTGGTCTCGGCCTCCGGCAAGCGCTTCTCGGGCGACAACAAGATCACCGACCTGCTCCTGCTCGTGAACGCGCACGTCAAGTACGGCGTTGACTGCACTTCTTTGCTGGGCGACATCCAGCAGCGCTACCAGGACATCGTCGACGAGCTCGGGCTCACGTGGCCGCTCGCCTCTAAGTTCGAGGCCTTCGCCAACAACATAAAGAAGCACTCCCCGGAGTACGTGGTGAGCCGTGGCGAGTGGTTCACCGCCAACCTCATGGCCGAGTACCTCGGTATGCCCTTCGTCGACGCCGCCGACGTCGTGGTCTTCCACCACGACGGCACGGTGGACATGGAGCGCACGGCCGCCCGCCTGAAGGACGTCATGGTCCGTAAGGGCTCCTTCGTCCTGCCGGGCTTCTACGGTGCCACGGTCGATGGCCAGATCAAGCTCTTCCAGCGCGGCGGCGGCGACATCACGGGCGCCATCCTGGCCCGCTGCGTCGACGCGAACCTCTACGAGAACTGGACCGACGTGTCCGGCTTCCTTTCGGCCGATCCGCGCATCGTCGACCACCCGCGCTCGATCCGCCGCATCACCTTCGACGAGATGCGCGAGCTCTCCTACATGGGAGCCTCCGTTCTCCAGGAGGAGGCCATCTTCCCGGTTCGCGAGGTCAACATCCCCATCCAGATCAAGAACACGAACCGCCCGGCCGACGAGGGCACCATCATCCGCGAGAACGCGGAGGCGGGCGAGGACGAGCACCTCATCACCGGCATCGCCGGAAAGAGGGACTTCATCAGCGTCCACATAAAGAAGGCGCACATGTCCAACGAGGTCGGCCTCGTGCGCAAGACCCTCGCCATCTTCGAGCGCTACGGGGTCTCGGTCGAGCACATCCCCACGGGCGTCGATTCCTTCGGCGTGGTCGTCAACGGCGCCGACGTGCGCGATTCGATCTACTCCATCATCTCGGATATCCGCAAGGAGATCCGCCCCGACGACATCAGCATGGTCGACAAGCTCGCCCTCATCTCCGTCGTCGGCCGCAACATGTCCAAGCGCTCCGGCACCTCGGGCAAAATCTTCGGCGCGCTGGGCGACGCGGGCATCAACATCCGCATGATCACGCAGTCCTCGCAGGAGATCAGCATCATCATGGGCGTGAACAACGAGGACTTCGAGCGGGCCATCAAGGTCATCTACGACCGCTTTGTCCGCGACGAGGTCATCACCTCCGCCGATAAGTAATCGGCTCCGACCGCGAATTCCGCTCTCCGGAAGGGAGAAACACATGGCTGGTAAGGTTGTCGCTATCCTGGGCGCCACGGGCGTCGTCGGGACCCAGATGCTCGAGTGCCTCGAGGAGCGGGATTTCCTCGTGGAGCGGCTCGTTCCGCTGGCGTCCGCCCGCTCCGTGGGCAAGAAGATCGCCTTCCGCGGCGAGGAGGTCCCCGTCGAGCTCGCTTGCCCCGAGGCCTTCGACGGCGTCGACATCGTCCTGGGCGCCGCGGGCGACGAGACCGCCAAGGAGCTCCTGCCCGAGGCTGCGCGCCGCGGCGCCGTGTGCGTCGACAACTCGCATGCGTTCCGCCTCGACGCCGATGTGCCTCTGGTGATCCCCGAGATCAACGCCGGCGACATCGCGAACCACCCGCGCAACATCATCGCGAACCCCAATTGCGCGACCATCATCGGCCTCGTGCCGACGTTCCCGCTGCATAAGGCCGCGGGGCTCAAGCGCCTGATCGTCTCGACCTACCAGGCCGCGTCCGGCGCCGGCATGCCGGGCCTGCGCGAGCTTGAGCGCGAGAGCCGTGTGCTCGCCGAGGGCGGCGAGGTGGGGGAGACCGCGCCCTTCGCCTACCAGCTCGCCTACAACCTTATCCCGCAGATCGGAGGCTTCAAGGACGAGGGCTACACGTCCGAGGAGTGGAAGATGCAGAACGAGGGCCGCAAGATCATGCACCTGCCCGAGGTCCGCGTGAACTGCACCTGCGTGCGCGTTCCCGTTATGCGCTCGCACTCCGAGAGCATCACCGCCGAGTTCGAGCGGCCGATCTCACCCGACGAGGCTCGCGAGATCCTCGCCGCCGCGCCCGGCGTCAAGGTCGTCGACGACCCCGCGAACCTGCGTTATCCGATGCCGCTCGACACCTCCGACCAGGACCTCGTCTTTGTCGGCCGCATCCGCCGCGACCTCAGCGCACCCGACGGCGTGAACTCCCTCACCTTCTGGTGCTGCGGCGACCAGATCCGCAAGGGCGCCGCCACCAACGCCGTCCAGATCGCCGAGTACCTCGTCTAAGCTTCGGTAACCTTGCGTTTAACTTAGGGATGGGCGCGGACTTTGTGAAGCTATTTCTCGCAAAGTCCGCGCCCATCCTTTATTTAGTAATGCGCGAGTGACCCGCGAATGCCGCGGCCGCCGACATTCACCTTCAGCCAGTTACAGTCACCCAGTGATGGTTCACCTGCAGCCGGTGACAGTCATTGGGTGATGGGTGTCCCAGGATGATGTGTGTCCCAGAAAGCTGCACGCAATGACTGTCACCCAGTAATGACTGTCACCCAGTAATGGTGGGAGCGGCGAGCCCGCTGCCGGCCGAGTGCGCTCAGTACTCGAGCCGTTCCAGCCAATCGACGATGATCGCGTTGAAGAGCGCCGGCTGCTCAAACTGAAGGTTGTGGCCTGCGACGTCGAGGACGGCGAAGGTCGCCCGCGGCAGCTTCGGCAAGAGGAGCGCCTGGTCGCGGAACCCCACCATCGAGTCCTGGCGCCCGCAGACGATGGCGCAGGGTTCGCAGAAGTCGAGGCCGTCGGTCAGGCTTCGCGCTCCGCGCGTCAGCGAGAAGTGCTCATCGACGGCATCGAGGAACTCCGGGTTCGCGCTCGCGAAGCCGGGTGCCTCCTCATCGCGGAAGCGCTGCCAAGTCTTACCGTCGGCGCGCACGGCGTTCTGGAGGAAGCTCTTGCGTTCGGCCTCGGTCAATGTGGCCAGGAACTTCTCGTCGGCGGAAAGAAGCCGTCCCTCCTCGACGCGCCTTTGCGCGAGGTCATCCACGGCGAGGGGACAGATGAGCGCGGCTCCCGCGAGCCGCTCCGGGACGCTCGCCATCATCCCGAGCGCGAGGTAGCCGCCGTAGGACTGGCCGACAACTGCGAACTTCTTTCCCGGGGCGACGTCGTCCAAGATGCGCAGGCACTCGGTGAGCATCGCGTCGCTCGAGGCCAGCGAGAGCGGCGCGCCGTTGCTGCGGCCGTGACCCGGCAGGTCAACGTAGACGCGCAGCAAAGCGTCGGCTTTGCCCGCCTCGGCGATCGGCGGCTCCATGCAGCCGCGCATGAGCCCGAGCTCGCAGCCGAACCCGTGCAGCATCAGCATCGGAAGCCCGTCTGCCGGCCCTTCCACCTCGTAGTGCGTCGAGTACATCGGCGATTCCCTCCTTGCTCTGCCGCCGGCAGCGGACGGCCGCGGCGAGTGTGCCATACTGCAGAACAGTCTACGCAGAAAGGAAGCTCACATGGCGCTTCTGTCCAAGTATTACCTGCCTGGTCTCTACGTCGAGGACCATGCCGTCGACGTCCCGCTCGACTGGCGCGGGACGAGCCCAGCCGAGGTCGCCGGCGTCGACGACCCCGAGCCCTCGAGGCTCTCCCTGGCCTCCTCGTCGCTCGAGCCGGACCCCAGCTTCGCCGGAAAGAAACTCCGGCTCTTCTACCGCACGCTCTGCCTGCCGGAAAACGTTGGACGCGGTCTGCCGCTCATCGTGTTCCTCCAGGGCGGCCCCGGCGGCGCCGGCCCCCGCGTGCTCGACGCCTGCACCGACGGTTGGATCGAGGAGGCGGTCAAGCACTTTCGCGTCATCCTTCCCGACCAGCGCGGCACAGGGCGCTCTTCTGCGGTCGACGGCCATCGGATGGAACAGGTCGCCGAGGAATCTCGTGCGCTCGGCCTCGATCCCGCTCGTCATCAGGCTGACTACCTCAAGCGCTTCCTCGCCGACTCCATCGTCCGTGACTTCGAGTATCTGCGCCTGGCTGAGTTCGGCGGCGTGCGCTGGGTCACGCTCGGGCAGAGCTATGGCGGTTTCCTCACGCTCTGCAACCTGAGCACGTTCCCCGCGGGCGTGGCAGCCTCCTTCGTCGGCGGCGGTATCCCGCACGTCCCCGCGAGCGCGGCCGACGTGTATGCGCACACCTTCCCCCGCATGGCCGAGAAGACCTGCTCTTGGTACCAGAAGTACCCCGTCGATCAGGAGCGCGTCGCCTTGCTGGCAGACAGGCTCTCCGCCGGCGACGTCGTGCTGCCGGACGGCTCGCCCTTCTCGGTGCGCAGGCTCCAGCTCGCGGGCGGCGGCCTGGGCATGAAGCCGGCGCCCGAGCGCCTGCACAACCTGCTCGACCTCGCGTTCTCTGAGGGCGACGGCAGCGCGGCCGGAGCACTCGCTGCTGCGGGCGGAGATGCACGGAAGGTCTATGTGAACCGCGGCTTCGCCGAGGGTGTCCAGACCCTCACCGGTTCTGCGACGAACCCGCTCTACTGGACGCTTCAGGAGTTCATCTACGCCGACGGGCATATGGATGAGCCTATCCGTTGGGCCGCTGCACGCGAGGCCGGCAAGCGCCCCGAGTTCTCCGAGGACGCGCGACCGCTCATGTTCTTCGGCGAGGCGATGTTCCCCTGGATGTTCCAGGAGGACCCGGCGCTCACGCCGTTCGCGGCGGCTATGGACGTCCTCATGGAGGATACCGAGTTCGGGCAGCTCTACGACGGCGAGCAGCTCGCGGCCAACTCCGTCCCGCTGCGCTGCGCCGTTTACTTTGACGACCTGTACGTGGATTCGGGGCTCCAGCTCGACACGCTCTCGCGCGTCGGCAACAGCCGAGCGTGGGTCACCAACGAGTTCGAGCACGACGGTCTCCATGGGAACAAGGTCTTCAAGCATCTCTTCGATGAGGCTCGGGACCGCGGAGACCTCGAGGGCGTCCTCTCGTAGACGAAAAGCAGGATTTTGCTGGTATAAGGCGCTATTAAATTGGCACAAGGGTTGGCTCAATTAATAGTTGTGCCAACCCTTGTGCCTAACTATTCGAGGAGGAAACCCCTGCCTAAGCCTAGATTTCCTTCGCCAAAGCGTACGCTGCCCCGATGGCGTCGCGGATGTTGCCGGGTTTCTGGGCGTCCCCGATCGCGTGGACCGTCGTGTCGACGGCGGCGAGGCCGTCCACGAGCGCCGAGTCAGGGCGATACCCGAGCGCGAGCACGAGCGTGTCCGCCCCCTCGATCACGTGCCCCTCGCCTTCCTTCTCATACGCGATCGTGTCCTCGGTGACCTTGGTCACCTTCGCACCCGTGATCGCGCGAACGCCCTTGCTCATCATCCTCGTGATGAGCACGGCACGCCCTGCGCCCGACTCGTTCGCCGCCAGCGCATCGGTCATCTCGAGGAGCGTTATCTCGCGGTTCGTCTTCGCGAGGTCATTCACGAGCGGCGCGAGGTAGTCGGCGGTCTCGCAGCCGACGGAGCCCCCTCCGACGATCACGATCCTCTTTCCGGGGTGGACACGGCCGTAGAGGATGTCGTCTGCGGTGCAGACCTGCTTGAAGCCCGTCATCGACGCGGGGACGATCGGCTCGGCGCCGTAGGCGGCGACGACCTCGTAGCCTGCGTAGTCGCGAGCGATGTCCTCCGCGGTGAGCCGCTCGCCGAGGCGCACCTCGACGTCCTCCTGCTCGAGCCTGCGCGCCTGGTACTTGATGACGCGGCAGAGGTCCTGCTTCGCGATGGGCACGGCGGCGATCCGCATGGTGCCGCCGACCTCGTCCTGGTCGTCGACCACGACGACGTGGTGCCCGCGGCGCGCGGCCACGAACGCGGCCTCCATGCCCGCGGGGCCCGCGCCCACCACCAGAATGTCCTTCTTTGCCGCGGCGGGCTCTACCGCGCCGTCGTCGCCCTCGACGTCCGGGTTCACCGTGCACGAGATCGGCTTGCCGAACATGATGCCGTTGAGGCAGCGCAAGCAGCCGATGCAGGGGCGGATATCGGAGGTCCTGCCCTCCGCGGCCTTCCTCGCGAACTGGGCGTCGCAGACGTTCGCGCGTCCCATCATGCAGGCGTCGGCGTAGCCGTCCTCGATGAGCTCCTCGGCGATCCACGCCTCGGTGATGCGCCCGACGGTCGCCACGGGGATGCTCACGTGCTTCTTTATCTCGCGGGACAGCGCGGCGTGGCTCGCGGAGGCGGTGCCGTTGCCGGGGATGGCGCTGCCGCGCTTGATGGTGGTGCCGCCCGAGACATGGAGCATGTCGACGCCTGCCCGCTCGAGCTGCTTGGAGACGTAGACCTGGTCGCGCAGGGTGAGCCCGCCCTCGGAGTACTCGTCGCCGGAGATGCGCACGTCGATGATGAAGTCCTCGCCGCAGCGCTCGCGGACCTCGCGCACCACATCGAGCGTGAGCTTGAGGCGCCCGTCGATGTCGCCGCCGTACTCGTCGGTGCGCTTGTTGTAGAGCGGCGAGAGGAAGCCTCCCAGGAGCCCGTGCGCGTGCGCCGCGTGGACCTCGACGCCGTCTGCGCCGGCGCGACTCATGCGCTCGGCCGCGTCGCCGAACTGGCGGATGATGACCTTGAGCTCCTCGCGCGTGACGGGGCGCGGCGCCTCGCGGGCGTAGTAGGGCCCCACGAACGACGGCGCGATGAGCCTCGGCGTGCCGGGGACGGGAAAGGCCATGTACGCGGGGTGGAAGAGTTGCGGCAGGATCTTCGCGCCGTGCTCGTGCACGCTCGCGCAGAGCTTCTCCCAGCCGGGGATGAAGGAGTCGTCGGCCATGCACATGTCGCCAGGGAGGTAGACGTAGGTGGGCTCCACTGTGACGACCTCGGTCACGATGAGGCCGACACCGCCCTTCGCGCGGTTCGTGTAGTGCTCGATGAGCGCGTCCGAGACGTGCCCGTGGTCGACCGCGAGGTTCGTGGACACCGGGGGCATCCAAAGGCGGTTCTTCACGGTCTGGGTCCCCACCTTGATGGGCGAGAACAGCATCGGGTACTTCTCCATGGTTCGTTCCTTCCTCGGTATGCGTCGCGTGGGCTGGGGGGCAGTAGATCCCGGCAACTCGCCGTCCCGCCCCATTGATGGCATTTTTGCCCTGTGGCTCGGGTATCGTGGTAACGAAATCGGCGAGGGGAGTCCTATGGCGGGCGAGAAGGTCATCGAGCGTCTGCGCGCGGAGGCGGCGCTTCCGAGCACGTACCAGCGCGGCGTCGCGATCTGGCGCGACGGGGGTGTCCTCAAGCTCGCCAAGAACGGCGGCGAGCTCGGCTCGACGGTCGGCCTCAGGGGGCGCGTCGCCGGCTCGGACGGCGGTTACTACTCGGTCTCCGTCGACCTCGACACCGGTTCTGGGGAGGTCCTCGATTACTCCTGCGGCTGTCCCGCCGCGGCGAATTACGACGGCATGTGCAAGCACGAGGTCGCGCTCGCGCTCGAGTACCTCAACGGCCCCGCGCCACAGCCCGCCGCCCCTGTCGCGAGCCTCTATTCCGTTCCCGCTCCCCGCAGGCCGTCGGAGTCCGCGACGAGCGGCGCCGTGAGCGACCTTTTGCAGGAAGCCACCGAGCGGCGTCTGCGCGACGCGGGCGCCCGGCGCCGCCGGGCCGCGGGCGCGCTTCGCGGCGAGCGGCCTGCCGAGAAGGCGACGCTGCTCGTCCACCTCGGCGAGTCCGAGCGCTCCTTCAGCGGCGACGGCGCCGCCATGAAGCTCACCGTCCGTCGCGGCAACGCCAAGTACATCGTGAAGAACGTCGCCTCCCTCGTGCGCGCCTGGCGCGACGGCGACGAGGTCTCTTATGGAAAGAAGCTCTCCTTCGCCCACACGCGCGACGCTTTCGACGCGCGCTCGGCCGAGCTGCTTGATCTCGTGGGGCGCATCGTGGACACACAGCAGGCGCTCTACCTCTCGCGCTGGGACTATGCGGGCGGCGGGCGCGGGACCGATATCAAGGAGCTCCCGCTCTCGGACGCCGACGCGTGCGACGTGCTCGACGTCATGCAGGGCGCATCCGTCCAGTTTGACGTCGCGGCGGAGCCCGAGCGCGACCGCTGGGGCTACCTCGTCCCAAAGAAGCGCGCCCGCGATTTCCCGGTCGGGGAGGGTGACCCGGGCATCGAGTGCGAGATCATCGAGGGCCTATCTGGCGGCTACGACATCGTCCTGCCTGATTACCTGCGGGTCTTTGTCTCCGGCCAGAGATGCTACGTCGTGGAGCAGGACTGCGTCGTGCGCGCCTCCGCCGGCTTCGCGACAACGGCGGCCCCTGTGCTCGCCGCGCTCAGGAGGGGCTACGGCACTCCTCACGTGAACACGAGGGACGTCCCCGAGTTCTGCCGCTCGGTGCTCCCGGTGCTGCGCGACTGGTGCGACCTGGAGGCCCCGTCATCGCTTGCCGAGGCGGCACCGCCCGATCCCGAGTTCAGCTTCCGCATCAGCTTGGAGGACGGCCAGATCGTCTGCTGGCCGAAAGTCGCCTACGGGCAGTGGGAGACCCTCGTCGGCGGGCCCGAGGACATCCCGGGCCAGCCCCCGCGCGACCTCGCCGCCGAGTATCATGTGCTCGACGTCCTCGAGGATTATTTCCCTGTGGACGAGGGAAGGCTCGTATTCGACGAGGAGGACGAGGAGCTGCTCTATCGCCTTCTCACCGACGGGCTCGCGGAGCTCTCTGCCTTGGGCGAGGTGCTCCTCTCCGACAGGCTGCGCGCCATCAACGTGCGCCCCTCGCCGAGCCTCTCGGTTCGCGCCACGGTAAAGAGCAACCTGCTCGACGTCGAGCTCGGCGCCTCGGGGCTCACCCAGCGCGAGCTGCTCGACTACCTCGCAGGATGGAAGCGGAAACAGAAGTTCGTGCGCCTCTCCACGGGCGACATCGTGCGCATCGGCGAGAACCTCCAGTTCGCCGATGAGCTCGCGGACGGCCTCGGCGTGAGCGTCGAGGAGCTCGTGGGCGGCGACTTTGGCCTGCCGAGCAGCCGGGCCCTGCTCATCGACGCCCTTCTCGACCGCGCGGACGGCATCCGCCTGAACCGCGACTCGGGGTTTCGCCGCCTCGTCCGCGACTTCGACACCTACTTCGATGCGGACATCGAGGTCCCCGCCGACCTTAAGGCCGAGCTGCGCGCCTACCAGGAGGACGGTTTCCGCTGGCTCGGGACCCTCGAGCGGTTCGGCTTCGGAGGAATCCTCGCCGACGATATGGGCTTGGGCAAGACCTTGCAGGTCATCGCTCATATTCTTGCGCGCAAAGAAGCCGCATCGGCGGGGGAGGGCGAGCAATCCGCCGGCCCCACGCTCGTTGTCTGCCCGGCCTCGCTCGTTTACAACTGGATGAGCGAGATCGCCAAGTTCGCGCCCTCTCTCGACGCCGTGGCCGTGGTCGGCACGAAGACTGCCCGCACGGCGGTTCTCGAAGGAGCGGCGGGCAAAGACCTGCTCGTTACCTCGTACGACCTTCTGCGCCGAGACGTCGAGTCCTACGCGAAGGTCCGCTTCGCTCGCGTCGTCCTCGATGAGGCGCAGTACATCAAGAACCCTAAGGCGCAGGTAACAAAGTGCGTCAAGTGCCTCGACGCCGATGTGCGCTTCGCCCTCACCGGCACGCCGATCGAGAACCGGCTGGCGGAACTCTGGAGCATCTTCGACTTCCTCATGCCCGGCTACCTCGGGTCCCGCGAGCAATTCGCCAAGCGCTACGAGGGCCCGGTCGAGCACGCCGACCACGACTCCTCGAACCTGCTGCGGTGCGCGATCGGCCCCTTTGTCCTGCGGCGCCTCAAGTCCGAGGTCCTGGCCGATCTCCCCGAGAAGACCGAGAGCGTCGTCTACGCGCAGATGGAGGCGAAGCAGCGCAAGCTCTACCTCGCGAGCCAGGATCGCCTCGCGCTCCAGGTTCAGCACATGGGGGACCGCCAGGTCAAGCAAGAGAAGCTCAAGGTCCTGGCCGAGCTCACCAAGCTCCGCCAGCTCTGCTGCGACCCGCGCCTCTACTTCGAGGGCTATGACGGCGGCTCCGCCAAGCTCGAGACCTGCATGGAACTCGTCTCGCAGGCAGTGGCGGGCGGGCACAAGGTGCTGATCTTCTCGCAGTTCACGAGTATGCTCGAGCTGATCGGCCAGCGGCTGCGCGCCGAGCACCTGACCTTCTTCCAGCTTACGGGCGCCACGAGCAAAGAGGAGCGCGAGCGGCTCGTCAAGCGCTTCCAGGCAGGGGAGACCGACGTCTTCCTCATCTCGCTCAAGGCGGGAGGAGTGGGGCTCAACCTCACATCTGCGGACGTCGTCATCCATTACGACCCCTGGTGGAACACGGCGGCGCAGGACCAGGCGACCGACCGTGCCCACCGCATCGGTCAGCGCAGGGACGTCAGCGTCTTCAAGCTCATCTGCGAGGGGACGATCGAGGAACGCATCCTGAGGATGCAGGAGTCCAAGCGAGACCTCGCCGACAGCGTGCTCTCCGGCGAGGGCGTGAAGTCTGCGCTCCTCACCCGCGACGATCTTCTCGCCCTCCTCGGCTCTGTGTGACGCGGGGGGGGCGCGATGCCCCCTCGGGTCTTGGGGATTCCGCAGCCGTTCCCGAGCGCGCGTTTCCTTCGATTCTCGCCGTGATCATGGGCCGACGGAACTTTTTTTGGATTCTCGCAAAAAAGTTCTTGCATCGGGCCCCGAGTCTTTGCATAATAAACGAGCTGCCTGACGAGGGAAGCAAATGGTGGGTGTAGCTCAGTTGGTAGAGCGACGGACCGTGGCTCCGTAGGTCGAGGGTTCGAGACCCTTCACCCACCCCATAACAGAATATGGATCGTTAGCTCAGCTGGTAGAGCAGGGGACTCTTAATCCCAAGGTCCAGGGTTCGAACCCCTGACG
>QAKZ01000001.1:59206-85421 GCA_003150175.1 Coriobacteriia bacterium | reverse complement strand
CCAGATCACGAACATCATCGACGGCGAGCGCCCGAAGCTCTACGGCAAGGGCGAGAACGTCCGCGACTGGATCCACACCGAGGACCACAGCTCCGCGGTCTGGGACATCCTCACCAAGGGCCGCATGGGGGAGACCTACCTCATCGGCGCGAACGGCGAGCAGAATAACATCACCGTCCTGCGCATGATCCTCACCGCTATGGGCAAGGACCCCGACGACTTCGACTGGGTCCGCGACCGCCCCGGCCACGACCGCCGCTACGCCATCGACTCGACGAAGCTGCGCCGCGAGCTCGGCTGGGAGCCGGCGCACACCGACTTCGCCGAGGGCCTCAGGCAGACGATCGACTGGTACGTGGCCAACGAGGCCTGGTGGCGCCCGGCCAAGGAGGCCACGGAGGCCCGCTACAAGGCGCAGGGCCAATAGGGGAGCGACATGTCATTCGAGTTCGAAAAAGAATTGAAGCTTACCGAGACCCCTATCGAAGGTCTTCTCGTTGCCGACCTTCCCGTCCACGGGGATACCCGCGGCTGGTTCAAGGAGAACTGGCAGAGGGCCAAGATGTGCGCGCTCGGCGCCCCCGACCTGTCCTGGGTCCAGAACAACATAAGCTACAACGCCGAGCGCGGCGTCACTCGCGGCGTCCACGCCGAGCCTTGGGACAAATGGATCTCTGTCGCGACGGGCCGCATCTTCGGCGCATGGGTGGACTTGCGCGAGGGCTCTTCTACCTACGGGCAGGTCTTCACGTGCGAGGTCGACCCATCTCGCGCGGTCTTTACTCCCCGCGGCGTGGGCAACTCCTTCCAGGCGCTCGAGGACGGCACCGCCTACACCTACCTCGTGAACGCGCACTGGTCCGCTGAGCTGAAGAAGACCTACACCTTCGTGAACCTCGCCGACCCCGAGCTCGGCATCGACTGGCCCATCCCGCTCGATGAGGCCATCCTCTCGGAGGCCGACAAGCGCCACCCCATGCTGAAGGACGTCGTCCCCATGGCGCCCAAGCGCACGCTCGTCACCGGCTGCAACGGGCAGCTGGGCCGCGCGGTGCGGGCGCTCGCCGAGGGGCGCGGAGTCGCCAAGGACTTCGACTTCTGCGACATCGACTCCTTCGACTTCTCCGACCCCGAGGCCTATTCCAGGTACGACTGGTCCCTCTACGGCACGGCGATCAACTGCGGCGCTTACACTGCCGTGGACCGCGCGGAGACCCCCGAGGGACGCGTCGCCGCTTGGAAGGCCAACGCCGCGGGCCCCGCGCTGCTCGCGCGCACCTGCGCCGAGCACGGCATAACCCTGGTCCACATCAGCTCCGACTACGTCTTCGACGGCTCCCGCGACCTGCACGACGAGGGCGAGCCGTTCAGCCCGCTGTCCGTCTACGGCCAGTCCAAGGCCGCGGGCGACCTCGCCGTGGCCGGCTGCCCCAGGCACTACATCCTGCGCTCGAGCTGGGTCATCGGCGACGGCAGGAACTTCGTCAAGACCATGTGCGCCCTTTCCGATCGCGTCGCTGACCCGGGCGATGAGCTTAGCCAGGTGACGGTCGTGGACGACCAGCTCGGCCGCCTCACTTTCACCGACCAGATGACCGCGGCGATCTTCCACCTGCTGGGCTCCCGAGCCCCCTACGGCACCTACGACTGCACCGGCTCCGGTGCGGTGAGGAGCTGGGCCGACATCGCCCGCGCCTGCTTCGAGGCCAGGAACGGCAACGGTGGCGCGGTCAAGCCCGTCTCGACCGCCGAGTACTACGCCGGCGCCGAGGGACCGATAGCCTCGCGGCCCGTCCACTCTGCCCTTGACCTTTCAAAGCTCGAGTCGACGGGCTTCTCGCCCCGCGAGTGGCAAGACGAACTTGCTGATTATCTAGCAACTTCTGTGTAAGGGATTTCTTTGCCTGAAGGTTGGCTGTTAGACTAGAAACATAGCTGTCGCTATGAAACCAATTCATGGAGGTTTTTGTATGGCTCAGTTCCAGAGAGGCTGGTGGCGTCCGGCCGCGGTTATTTCCTCTGCTGCTTTCGTCGCCGTGCTTTCTACTGCACCCATCAACGCCCTGGCCGAGGAGGCCGGCGTTTCCGATGAGGCTTCGAAGTCCGCAAACGAGCAGGTCATTCCCGCGGAGGAGCAGGAGACTGGGCTCAAGGCATCCTCCGAGTCTCAGGACGCTGCCGGAACCGAGGAGAAGGTCACCGCTTCGACGAAGGCAGATGCTTCTGCGGCTGATTCCACCGCCGCTTCCAACGATACTAAGGTCGACGAGCCCAAGACCGACGCCTCGACGACCGAGAATGCAAAGGCCGACTCTTCGAAGAGCGACACTTCGACCAAGGACGGTTCCAAGGTAGATAGCGCTGCTGACGGCGATTCCACCAAGGCCGATGACAAGGCGGATAACGATAAGGACGACTCCGAAAAGGACGACTCCGAAGAGCCCGACTCGAAGGCCGACGGCGCTACGACCGACGGCGCTACGACCGACGACGCCTCTAAGGCCGACGACGCAAAGGCCGAGGAGACTGAGGCCAAGGCGTCTTCCGACAAGGCCAACACCGCATCGAACAAGACCGTAGAAGATGGCGTCTACGCCATTGGTTCCGGCAATAAGGTCGACTCCGTCCTCGATGCCCAGAACGGTGGGCGCTCGAACGGCACGAACGCCCAGCTCTATGAAAGCAACATGACCGGTTCCCAGAAGTGGGAAGTGAAGTATCACGAGAAGGACGGTGGCTATTACACCATCGGCCTTTACGGAACCAACCTCGTCCTCGACGTCCAGTACGGCGTGGCGAAGAACGGCACCAACGTTTGGCTCTACGAGAGCAACGGATCTAAGGCGCAGCGTTGGTCTATCGTCAAGAACTCCAAGGGCCTCTGGTCCATTCTCTCGCAGCTTGGCAATTTCTATCTCGATGCGTGGGCCGGCGGTACTTCCAACGGGACGAATCTCCAGATTTATCAGGGCAACGGCACGGGTGCCCAGTCCTTCTACTTCCTGCAGTACAACCCCGCTGCTCCCGCAGGTGATGCCCACCCGGTCGAGGACGGCGTCTATGTCATCGGCTCCGATAAAGCCAATGGCAACAAGGTGCTCGATATCAACGGCGCCTCGATGGACAACGGCGGCAACGCCCAGCTTTACGACAAGAACGGCACATCTGCTCAGCGCTTCTACTTCGAGTACGACGGCAATGGCTATTACACCATCACGAACCTGGGCAGCGGCAAGGTTCTGGACCTGAACGCTGCGGGCATCATTCCCGGCACCAATGTGCAGCAGTACGCCTCGAACAACACGGCTGCGCAGAAGTGGGCTATCCGCAAGGATCAGGGCTTCTTCTATCTGGTGAACAAGGCTACGGGCCTTGCCCTCGATGCTCAGTGGGCCGGAACCTCCAACGGGACCAACGTGTGGGGCTACCTCTTTGACAAGAGCTCTGCTCAGCGTTGGCGCCTCACCAAGGACGGCGACTTCATCAAGACCGGCTCTGACGGCACGGGTATTTACCAGATTATCGCCTTCAACAACACGGGTCGTGTCTTCGACATCAAGAACGGCTCTTCTTCTGACGGCGGCCAGCTTCAGCTCTGGGACTCGAACGATTCCTTGGCCCAGCGCTTCGAGATTCATGCGATCGGCAACAACGAGTACCGTATCCGCACTGCTGCTTCCGGTGGTTGGCTAACCATCCAGAACGGCAAGATTATCCAGAGCGGCAACTCTAATACCGATGCTTCTTCTTCCAATACATGGAAGGCCGTCTGGAAGGGTGGCTACTTCTCGCTGGTCAATGCCGCTGAGTTTGCTTTTGACCTTACTGGTGGATCTGTGTCCTCTGGTACGGTTGTCCAGGGGTATAAGGCAAACGGTACCGCTGCCCAGCACTTCTTCTTCCGTGCAGCTGACCTGATTAAGAACGGGTGCTACACCATCGCATCTGGTCTTGGCAAGGACAAGACGCTCGATGTGAAAAACGGCTCGTTCGCGAACGGCTCAAATGTCCAGATTTGGTCTAAGAACGATTCGAACGCTCAGAAGTTCAAGATTACCAAGAGCGGAAACGCATACGTAATCACTGCCGGTAGTTCTGATTTCGCGCTTGACGCGAAGGATGGCGGCAAGGGCAACGGAACGAATATCCAGCTCTATGAGAAGAACGGTACCGCTGCTCAGTCCTGGACTGTTCGTATCATCGATGGCGGAAAAATCGTCTTTGTGAACGTTGGCTCCGGACGTGTGCTGGATGTCAATGGTGCCAATGCATCTGATGGTGCAAACGTCCAGCTGTATGATGCGAACGGTACGGCTGCTCAGAGCTGGAAGTTGACGGAGACGACCATTTCGAACGGTTGGGTTTTCGTCAACGGGAGGTGGACGTTTGGCGGTACTGCTTACTCCACCTCTTGCTATAACGCATGGCAGAGAATCAAGGATAAGTCTGGACTTGCGAGGGCTTCTAGCTATGGCGTGCAGCCTTATATCATCACTATTGATAACACCGCATGCCGCGTTGCTATTTTCCAGGGTAAACAAGGCGACTGGAAGCCCATCTTTGACTGGGCTGCTGGCGTTGGCGATCCTCACACCTATGATCACGGCACTTTCTTGACGGACGACCCCAATATCGGCGGTAAGGGGTTTGATATGTTCATTGGCAACAATTGGGACGGTACCGAAGTCCATAAAGCGTCCGTTCCTTCTGATGGTCTTGTTGCTTTTACCTCTTTCTTTGGTGCGCAGGGTTTCCACTCCACCTGTGGTAATCACAGCGATCCCTCGCAGACTGGTAAGCAGATTTCACATGGCTGCGTGCGTTTGCTTGAGGCTAATGCTTGGTGGATTTACAACAACATTCCTCTGGGGACGTTGGTCTATAGCTTCTAGTCTGTTTCTGTAGCTATAAGGCCCAGGGTGAGCAATCACTCTGGGCTTTTTGTTTGTCGAAATTATTAGATACTTCATTGAAGTAAACTCTTTAACAATCTATGTTGTTCAACCCCTCGGAGTCAAATGGTTTGGTCGAATTATAAGTACCTTGCAGTTGTGCTTCTCGCTGCGTTGGCCACGTTCTATGCGATGTATCACCGTTATCGCTACCTAAATTCGACGTCTAAGTCGAGGACAAAGGACGAACTGGTTTTCCTCGGCGTGATCTCGGTTTTGGGGCTCGCGGCGATTTATTGGCGGCTTTATGCTCAGAAGGTCGGCTTTTGTTTTGGCCCGGGGGATACCGGTACCGATACCATCGAGCAGTACGTTCCCTTCTATACCAACCTGGTAGAGAACATCAGGAGCGGGAACTTCGATATCTGGAGCTTCGAGTACGGCCTGGGCGTCAATCTGCCTTCTTACCAGACCTGGCTCTACGACCCGTTCAACCTCATCTTTATCCCGCTGGGGCTCCTTCTGGGCACCGGGCATTTGAGTCTTGCTCTGGTCATTACTCAATCAGTCCGCATCTTGCTTTCGGTCTATCTGTTCGACCATCTTCTGACACGTTTCTGTGAGAATCCGCTTGCTCGTCTCGTTGCTTCTTTGCTCTATGGGTTCTCGAGCTATCTGCTTCTTCTAGGCCAGAATTTCTTCTTGGGCAGCATGTTGCCCATGCTTACGCTCGTTGTTCTTTGCTATGAGCTTTACCTGGAGAAGCAGTCTGTTCCTGCTTTCTTACGCGTTACCGTTTCTGTCGCGGTCATCCTCCTGTGGTCTGCCTACATCTCATTTATGGTCCTGCTTTTTGCGGCGATCTATCTCCTTCTTCGCATCTTTGCAACGAGAAAGGAAGAGAAGCCGCTTGGCATCCTCCAGTTGATTCTCAAGATGGCATTACCGGTTGTGTGCGGCGCATTTCTAAGCTGCGTCCTCTTCATCCCGTATGCACACTTCTTGCTGCAGGAGACTTCTCGCACCTCGAGCGGCTCTTCTATGGGCGACAAGGTTGTGGGGAGCTTAGGCCTCGTTAATCTTGATTGGGTACCGGCTATCTTCTCTCGACTTTTTGGCGGAAGCCTTCTCAACAACGGTTCAAACACGACTGCTGGCATCGTTTCGGACCTCGGCGAAGTGGGGTATACCGGCAGTTTCCCGTATGAGTTCATCCAACTTGGCTTCTCCTGCGGTATCCTGCTGCTTCTTTCCCAGTTCTTCCACTGGGCGGCAACTGAGCTCGATAAGCGGGGCAAGATCCTGGTGGGGATATCCACCCTCCTTGTCCTGCTCTATTGCTTTGGGCAGTTCCTGCCCACGTTGTTTACGGCAATGGTGCGATTCCAGTATCGAAGTTCCGGCATGCTTGGGATCCCTGTGTGCATCGCAGTTGCTATCGCGTTGGAAAAGAGAATTCTCCCCGGCAAAGCAGCCGTTGCTTCGCTTATCATCGCCGCGGTCCTGTCCTTTGCTGTTTTGGGCTGGTCGCTCTTTAACGCTGCGAGCGGAAAGCTTCCTTCGGCCGTATTTGTTCTGCTCGTGGTCGTTGGCCTTGCATGTCTCATAGCCGCCTGCAAGCTGCCTAATTTCGCACAGCTCTTGAACCTCGTGTTCTTGGGCACGCTGGTAGCGTCGAGCTTCTTCGATGGTTTCTACTGCACGAATAACCGCAATCTCCTGTCTATCGAGAGCTTCCCGCATTCTTTCGCGTCTCCCGCTGATGCGAATACGGATGGTGCTCTTGAGTACGTGCGTGGCCTCGATAACGACATGTATCGTATCGATAAGACCTATTGCGACCATTTCTTGGCGAGCGATAGCTGGATCGAGCATTACGACGGCGCTTCGGCTTATAACAGCACTCTGGATGCCGACCTTCTTGATTTCTATGACCAGCTCTGGCCCGAGGCTGAGTGCTCCTGGGCGTATTACACGCAGATGTTCAGCAACGACCCTGCGCCGGATGCGTCTGTGCTCAATCTCATCGGACTGAGGTACGTCTTCTCTTATGGGGAGATGACGAATGACTGGGCAACGCTGTCGCAAAAGGTTGGGCCCCTGTATGTCTATCGGGTCGAAGGCAGCGATGGCTTTGCCAGTGTGCGCGGCAACGTCGTGAGCGAATCTGAGGCAAAAGCCCTTCCGGACGCGGCTTCTCGCCGTAAGCTTCTCGCGGATAGCGTCATTGTCCCTGACGATATTGCCACTGCTTATGCAGACAAGCTCGGTGCTTCCAACGTATCCGCCTCTATGGAGAAGGCCAATGAGCATGAGCTCACGGGAACCTTTGAGGGTGACGCCGATGGGGCGGTAGTCGTTCCTGTTCCTTATACCGGGACCTGGGATGTCACGGTCGATGGCCAGCCGGTCGAGAGCTTCCGTGCGGATTACGGTTTCGTTGGCTTTATCCTGCCTTCTGGTTCTCATGAGGTCACGGTGACCTATCGAACCGAGGGGCAGGGTATGGGCATCACGCTCTCTCTTGTCGGAATTGTCGTTACAGCGCTGTGTTGCTTCTTCCTTTCTCGGAGCGGCAAGAAGACCGACATTCAGAAGGAGGCTTAAATGTGGTTTGAGCTTGCCTGGGGCGTCGTGGCCGCGCTTGCCTTCCTTTGGATCCCGGGATATCTGATTGCCCGCGGAATGCGCTTGCAGTCGGAGCTTGCCTTTGCTTGCGCTCCCGTGATCTCGGTCGCGCTCTATGCCGTTCTGTCGATCGTCTACGGGGTCATTCATGTTCCGTGTGGTTGGGTAACGCTGCCGCTTCCGTTGATTATGATTGGGCTGTTGTTCTTTGCCCGTTCGCGCCGTCGCGCATGTGGGTATTCGCTTTGCTTTGTCGGCGAGGCGAACGAGCCGCAGTCATCCAAGGGAATCTTGAGCCATCTCACGGCCGTGAGGCTGGGGATGATCCTTGCTTTGGTGACCGCTGTCGCTACGGCTCTGGCTGTCTACGTTACGTCGCTCGGCAGCCCGGATAACTTCATCCAGTACTACGACAATGCGTTTCACCTTAGCCGTATCCAATCTTTTGTGAACACGCGTAATTTCTCTTCGCTGAGGGGCTCTTTCTATCCCTCAGCGTGGCATATGGTTGCAGCCCTTGCGCAGACAACCACTGGAACCACGGCGCCAATCGCGCAGCATATCGCGAATCTCGCCTTCATCATCGGCGTCTACCCCTCGGGCATCGTTGCTCTTATGGCGACCCTGTTTCCGCATAAGCGTCGTGTGGTGTGGCTTTCTGGTATCTTCTGCTTAGCGGTCGCCTTCTGGCCCTGGCGAATCATGCTCTTTGGCCCGCTGTATCCCAATCTTGCGACGTTTTGCATGATGCCTTTGGTGGCGGCTGTTTTTATCTCTTTTTTCTATCCAAAGATGGGAAGCAAACTGGGGACGAAGGCTGCGCTATTTGTCCTGGGCGGCATCGCGCTTGCCCTGGCTCAGCCCAACGGCATTTTTTCGACGGCGGTGTTCCTCATTCCGTTCTGCCTCTATCAAGTGCGCACTCGAGTCAAGGCCTATTTTGGCGACAGGCCCCATGCGGGCGCTTTTTCGATTCTTGCTGAAGTCGGACTTGCCCTCACCTTCCTGGCACTTTGGCTTGGATTGACCCAAGTCCCCGCTATGCACGACATCGTTTACTATCCGCGTGAGCCAATGATGCGCTTGGGTACCGCTCTCGAGTGGGGCTTCAATTTCTCGTATGTCCTTTGGCGCCCTCAGTTCGCTATGGAGCTGGCGGTTCTTCTTGGCACCATCGCTGCATTGATAGATTCTCGCCATCGATGGCTTGTGCTCTCGTATATCATCGCTGTTTTCCTCTACGTGGTCTCGGTGAGCGTGAGGAGCAGCATCAAGTACCTTATCTGCGGTTTCTTCTACAGCGATTTCCATCGACTTGCTGCTGTGGCGTCCATTTTTGCCGTGCCGCTTATTTGCTTGGGCATAGACGCTGTTATCGAGGCGTCCGAGTCATACGCTGTTCTTATTGGGCAGAAACTCGAGAAGTCCCCCGCCGGTTCAATGAAGGTAGGTTCATGCGTTGCTGCGGCTGTTGTTGCCTGCGTAATGGTCTTCAACTACGTTGCGCTGGGGTTCGTCGACTGGTACTGGCGCTGCTACGGGTTCGATGCCGTGCAATTCGAGATGCGCGATGCGTACAACAACGATGAGATTCATCCCCTTGACCTCTCTGAGCGAGCTTTTCTCAAGAAGGTAAAACCGCTGGTTGGCAACTCCTGCGTCGCGAACGTGAGCTACGACGGCAGCGCGTATGCCTATGCTACAGACGATATCGATGTCATGTTCGGTCTCTTTGGACTCGACCCCGATGAGGATTCGCAGATTATTCGCCGTGGGCTCAACCGGATCGCAACGGATCCTGATGTAAAGGCTGCCGCACAGCGCGAAGGAGTCAAGTACGTGCTCCAGCTCGATGAGGGGTGCAAGAACGGCTCCTTTAGCAAGGATGCCTCGATAAATCTGATGACCTACCAGAAGGTCGAGTGGAACGGCATTATGCAGATTAATGAAGCAACGCCTGGGTTCGAGCTCGTGCTCTCGGAAGGGGACATGCGCCTATACCGAATCACGGCACTCGATTAGTTCCCTTATAAGTCACAGCAAAGAAGGCCACATCGTAGCAGCTGCACGGTGTGGCCTTCTTGCTTGAAATAGCGTTCGTTGCTCTTTTGGAGATGCTCTAGAGCTTGCAATACACGGAGTACGCGAGCTTGTGGAGCGGCTTCGCATACGTGTAGAGAAAGAGATTTACCCTCGAGGGGAAGCTCTCCTTGGTCAGGCGGTCTGGCCAGCGACGCTTAAGCGTGCGGTAGTCGCGTAAGTCTTTGTAGAGCGCGAAATCCATGCCGTCTATCCCGGCAATGATTTCTCCGTGCAAGCGCCCATCAGTCATTTTGTCCACGAACTCAAGGGTTTGGACCCGCTCGTTGTGCTTGGTCTGGACCTGCTGCCTGTAGTCCTCTCTGTCCATCATGGTGCGGTTGATGGATCCCTTTGCAAAGAGGCGATAGGCGCTCATCTCATCGGCGATGTAGTACATGCCGTCGTCGTGGGTGCAGAAGTAGAGGACCATCATGTGGTCGGCATCGTCAGGGAGCTGCGCGAGGTCTGAGCGGACGTAGTCCCACATCGCGTCCATGCGGATGAAGTGGCTGTTGAAGGCGAAGCACTGCACGGTCTTCGCCACATCGGCGAAGTCAACGCGGCGGCTCTCGTTGTAGAAGTGCATGAGGGTCAAGCGTTTCTTGGTGGCTGCGTTGACGCTGGCGGTGGCGTGGACGCAAGAGGTGTAACCGGGGTTCGCCTCCATGACGTCGAACTGCTTCTGAAGCTTCAGCGGGTCGGTCCAGAAATCGTCGCCTTCGCACATCGCCATGTACTTGCCACGCGCCTCAGGCATAAGGAACTCGCTCCATACCTTGGCACCGTATTGCCACTGGTTCTCATCATGGGTAATCACGCGGATTTTGTCCGGGTATTTACGCTGATAATCAAGGCAAATCTGCGTCGTTCCGTCAGTCGAGCAGTCGTCGTTGATCAAGATCTCGAACGGAAAGCTCGTCTTCTGCATCAAGAAGCTCTCGATTGCGTCCCCGATGTAGTCCTTCTGGTTGAAGGTTGCGCACATGACGCTGACGAGGGGAGTCTCAGACACGTGTATCTCCTTTGAGGCGGTTTTAGTGTTGTGGTTTACCATTTGATGTCTTTGCCGGCGTGCGAGATATAGAAGCGGTACGCGGCGAGGAACGGCTTCATGAGATGTGCCTTATATACTGCGTTCGACAGGTAGAGCTTGGTATATGCTCCCTTGTGCGTAGCAGCGTACTTGAGCTTGATATAGGGGTTGTCGCGCCAGGTTGGGAAGTGCTCGTCTAGATATGCCGTCGTCTGCCTAATTGCTTTGCCAAGGTCGAGGCCCTGCACGGACGAGAGGCGGAAGCTCATCGATACTCCCAGGTGAAGGAAGGTAGTGGCATCGATTTCCTGCTGCATGCCTTCGGTGGCCTCATTGGCCGTATAGGCGGCCTTGACCTCGAGCATGGCCTTCTTGACGCTTTCTACTTGCTCAGGCGTGACGGTATTGATCATCGAGCCTTTGCGCACCATGTAGAAATACGGGGCGGTTCCGGTGAAGGCGAGCTTACCCTCGCAGGACAGGTACGCGAGCTGAGAAAGCGTCACGTCCTCGAGAATGGGCGGCGGGTTGTCCAGGCGATGCATCCGCATAAGAAGCTCTTTGCGGAAGCACTTGTTCCATGCCGCTGGATTGATCTCTACGAGCCGGCCGGGATCGTCATGGGGGATGAACGTCGACTTGGCTGCGTTCATCTCGGTCGAGATGCAGATTCTCGTTTCCTCATCGATGCGATTGAAGCCGCAGACCACGATGTCGGCGTCCTCACGCACGGCCGTCTCGTAGAAATCCGTGGCAAATGTGGGTGCTACGTAGTCGTCGCTGTCAAGATAGGCCACGTACTCGCCGTAAGCGACGTCTGTGCCCGCCCAGCGGGCGCTCCAAAGGCCACCGTTGGGTTTGTTCACCACGCGGATGAGGCCTGGATGTTTTGCTTCATAAGAGCGAAGGAGCCTCAGGGTGCCGTCGGGAGAGCCATCGTTGACGCCGATAATCTCGATGCCGTCAAGCGTCTGGGCGAGAAGCGAATCGAGGCAGCGTGGGAGCAGCGCCTCGGTTTTGTAACACGGAACAACAATGCTGAGCTTGACGGGGCTCTGTGCGGGCATGCGTATCCTCTCCAGCCTGAGTATTCATTAGCTTCTATACTAACCTCTGGATTCGACGCCGGAGCATGAGAGGTAGATCCTTGAACGAGCAACCAAAGATAGCGGTCGTGATGAGCACGTATAACGGCGCCGATCACCTGAGGGAGCAAATCGACAGCGTGCTTGGCCAAGAAGGGGCTCGGCTGCGTCTGTACGTGCGCGACGATGGTTCCAAGGATGATACCTTGGCCATTTTGAAGGCGTATGAGGCGAAGGGGGACCTCGAGCTCATTCCGGGCAAGAACCGCGGTGTCGTCGGCTCGTTCCTGGATTGCCTCGCGCACGTGCCCGAAGGCTTCGATTACGTGGCCCTTTGCGACCAAGACGACGTGTGGCACGCCGATAAGCTTTGTCGCGCCCTTGAGGTCTTGGCCAAGAAGGACAACTCGATTCCGCAGGTATACGCCTCCGAATACGTGTTCTGCGATGCGCAAATGAACCCGCAGGGGCGCTCGCACCTCAACCAGAACGGCGTCGACTACGCGAAGATGCTCTATGAGAACATGACCTCGGGCAATACGATGGTCATCAACCGCGTGCTTGCGGACGCGATAGTGAAGGCCGGTCGTGAAGGGGTTTATTGCCATGATTGGTGGATCTCGCTGGTAGGCAGCGCATTGGGCGAGCTTACGTATGACGATTATCCCTGCCTGGAATACCGACGGACCGGGTCGAACGCGAGCCCCACGGGCTCTGGCGGCCTCAGGCTGCTCCGCTATCGCATACGGACGTTTTTTGCGGGTGAGGGGCTCGAAAAAATCACCGAACAGTTGCGTAAACTCGATGCTTGTTTCGGCGATGGGCTGAGCCCGCGGAAGCGCGAGCTGCTTCACCGGTTCCTTGACGGTGGGCGTTTCGCGAAGGCCTTCGCTCCCGTGCGACTGCGACAGAAGCTTCCGGAGGAGATTGCCTTAAGGCTGCTTTTCTTGGCGGGGAAACTGTAAGGAATGCGACCGGACCCCGAGAACATGGGATGTGTTCTCGGGGCCCGGTCGTGACTTTAGCTGTGGTTATGGGAGCGTCTACTTCTCATCGTGCTTCTGCGACAACGCGATTTCCTGAGCGAGCTCGTTGACCTTGGTCCTCAGGCGGCTGATCTCTGCCGAGTTCGCGAATGCCTTCCACAGAAGCAGCGCGATGATGACGAGATAGACGAAGTTGCTCGCGCTCATGAAGCCCAGCGCATAGGCGAGGCTTATCGCGATGTCCGGGAAAATCGCTATCACGACGAAGACGACGGCGACGACAACCCAGAACACGGCATCCTCAACGAGGATTTTCTGTTTCTTAACTTGCTTTCCGACCACGAAGAGGGCGGCGACGGCTCCGATGACGAGCAATGCTCGAAGATAGAACGGCAGCATATGACCTACCTAAGGAATCGGGACATGACGATGGAGAGACACGTGCGACTCATGTACTTAATCACGTTGCTCAGATTGAGGTAGCTCTCGCCGCCCTGTCGCTCGCGCATCTTGGCCTGAATTTCAACTACGGGTCCGTACTTGCGAGCAACGAGCGCGACCGTGTCGGGCTCAGGGGCGCAATCGAACTCAGTGGCGAAGTGCTTGATCATGCGAGGGCCATACATGCGCATACCGCTTGTGGGATCGGTTATGGTGACGCCGCACGTGAGTTTGATGAGGGCCGTGATGAGCTTGGAACCTGCGCCGCGCGCGCCTGTGGGCTTTTGCGTGCCGTCGAGGTACCGGGAAGCGATGACGATGTCGGCGTTCGCCTCCTGGAGTTTCTTGGCCATGACGGGGATATAGCTGGGGAGATGTTGGCCATCGGCGTCGAATTGGATCACGGCGTCGTAACCGTTCCTCAGCGCGTATTTCATGCCGGTGCGAAAAGCCGAGGTCAGACCCGTGTTCACGGGGAGATTAACGCCGTTGAGATGTTCCGAGGCGATGATATCTGCCGTCGCGTCGCTTGACCCGTCGTTCACGATGAGATAGTCGACCTCGGGGCATTGCTCCTTGAGCTCTGCGACCGTGTTCGCGAGGCACTCCTCCTCGTTGAAGGCGGGCACTACGGCAAGTACTCTCATGAACGCTGCTCCTCGAGTTTTCATTTCACAATCGTGCTAAGTCTAACACTCGTACTTGGGTTTCCTCGAAACGAGCGGCGAGCATGGAGTCTACAATAAGAAAACGTTTGAATTATCGGCGTCTCATGCAAACGGCCAAGGAGAATCACATGGCTATTTCGTTCAATGTTCCGCCCTTTGTGGGCTCCGAGATGGAGTACGTGCGGGAGGCCTGTGAGGTTAATCACAAAATCTCGGGCGACGGCCCGTTCTGCATGCGCTGCCACGAATGGCTCGAGGATCGTTTCTGCGCCCAGAAGGCATTGCTGACCACCTCCGGTACGACGGCGCTCGAGATGGCGGCCCTGCTGTGCGACCTTAAGCCGGGCGATGAGGTGATTCTGCCGAGCTTCACCTTCTCGTCTACCGCTACGGCTTTTGTGCTGGCGGGAGCCACGCTCGTTTTCGTGGATATACGCCCCGACACGAAGAACATCGACGAGAAGAAAATCGAGGCTGCAATCACAGAGCGCACACGCGTTATCTGCGCTATGCACTATGCCGGAGTTGCCTGCGAGATGGACACGATTATGGACATCGCCAAACGGCACGGCCTTATTGTGGTCGAGGACGCAGCACAAGGCGTTATGAGCACGTACAAAGGGGCCGCCCTGGGCACCATCGGTACCTTTGGCTGCTACTCGTTCCACGAGACCAAGAACTACTCGATGGGGGAGGGCGGCGCCATCGTGATCAACGAAGGCAAGTACAACGAGCGCGCCGAGATTATCCGCGAGAAGGGCACGAATCGCCAACGCTTCCTGCGCGGCCAGGTGGACAAGTACACCTGGGAGGAGTATGGATCGAGTTACCTTCCGAGCGACATGAACGCGGCCTACCTTTGGGCCCAGCTCGAGCGCGCTGATCATATCAATCAAAACCGCCTTGCTTCTTGGAACGCGTATTACGAGGGCCTTCGCCCGCTCCAGGACGCAGGAAAGCTCGAGCTGCCCGTGATTCCCGAGGGGTGCGAGCACAACGCCCATATGTTCTATCTCATGACCGGAAGCCTTGAGGAGCGCACGGAACTGATTGCCCACCTCAAGCGTCGCGGCGTGCTCGCCGTTTTCCATTATGTGCCGCTGCATTCGTCGCCTGCCGGTTTGCGTTATGGCCGCTTCGACGGCAAGGATGAGCACACGACCGACGTTTCCGATCGACTCGTGCGCCTACCCATGTACTATGGCCTTGCGCCTGAGGACCTGCAGCAGGTTGTCCGTGCCGTAAACGAGTTCTACGGCGTGTAGGCGGGGTGGCTTCTGGCATGGTTTCTAAGGACCCGTTGGCTACTGCGTTCACCAAGAACCACACGAGAATCGTTAAAGGCATCGCCGTCCTCATGTTGCTGTTCCACCACCTGTTCAACGACTATCCTGAGTACGAGGGGCATTACATCAACTACTGGCCCTTCACGGGAGATCAGGTCACGAGCATCGCCTTGGCATGCCGTGCTTGCGTGGCGGTGTTTGTGTTCATCACCGGCTACGGCCTGGCCGCGAGCTACGCAAAGACGTTCAGCGGCGGGCGTAAGGAGACCCCAAGAGAGCTCACCAAGTTCTCGCTGACCCGCTGGTGGAACCTCATGACGCGATACTGGTTTATCGTGGTGCTCGCATGGGTGTCCGGCCAGTTCTTTGGGCGGAAGCCATGGGATGTGTATGGGCCTGGCTTTATGTCCACGGCGTCCCGTGCCGTCCTCGACTTCCTTGGCATCTCCGAGTCGTTCCAGAGCGGCTGGTTCAACCCGACGTGGTGGTACATGTCGCTCGCTATCCTGATGATCTTCCTCGCGCCGCTTGCGAACTACGCCTCCCGGCGCGTTGGCTCCCTGACCTTGCTTGCGGCGTTCTGGCTAATACTCGGTGGCTTCAAATTCAGCGCAACCGTTGCGCTTTCGCTTCCGAGCTTCTTCTTCGGCATCGTATGTTTCGAATATAGGCTCTTTGATAAGTGGAATGACCTTTGGGGCGACCGACGCTGGGGCATAGCCATGAAGGCTATTTTGCTTATCGCCGCGATGGCCGCCTGCTTCTCTGCCTTCCTCAGCTACAACTTCCTCGGTGTGCTGGAGGTCTCGCTCGCCTGGCTCATCTGCGCAAGCGTTATGACGTTTATTTCCAGGCTTCCGGGGCTTTGTGCGGTACTCGGCGTGTTTGGGAAGCATTCCGACAACCTGTTCTTTACCCACACGCTTCTGTATTCCTACTTCTTCCTCGATTTCTACTACTCTTTCCAGATTCCGGTGGTCATCCTTGTGGTCCTCGCGGCAACCACATTGCTCCTTTCCATCGTGATCGAGGCGGCAAAGAGTTATAGCGGTTATAGCCGTCGAATGGATGAGCTTGGGGCTCATGTTGTCGATTTTCTCGCTGCTCCGGCGCATGAGGAGGAAGCGTAATGCGAGACTTCATCGCTGGGCCTGTGAGCTATGCAAAAGAGCATAAGGTGGGTTGCTCCTGCTTCTCGATTCTTGCTGCGCTGGCTTTCTCGACGGCGAGCAGAATTCATATGGTGGGAACGGTCGCGGACCTGATCAACTATATTTCAGAGCCGAATCTCTCTACGTTTTTTGTGTTTCTGGGGAGCTTTGCGATCTGTTTTCCTGTCATTGCAATGCTCGGATTCGCCGTGAGCCGCGCAACATTGGGCCCGTCGGACAACGTGCGACGACCGGTTGTTTTTTCAGGTTTGACCAATTGCATCTTTATCTTGCTTTGTGTTGTTGTTTTCTGCGTTTGCTGGTCTCCGTACTATCTCGCGTGCTATCCCGGCGGCGTGTTTTCAGATACGTTCAATGCCATACGGCAGGTTTATTGGGGCGGGCTGAACAACCAGCAGCCCATTCTCTATACATTGATGGTCAGCGCATTCATCAAGGCTAGCGAAGCCACTGGGCACGGTCTCACCGTTGCCATCGGCGCCTTCTGCGCCGTCCAGTTTTTGCTTATGGCTTACGTATGCGCAGTGATTCTCGGTCGGCTGAGGTCGGCTTGCGTTCCGAAGGTGATACTGCTCCTCAGCTTCTTGTTCTTTGCGTTCTTTCCTCTTGTTCCGGCGTATGCGGTGAGCATCTGGAAGGACGTCCCTTTTACTCTTGCGCTTGTTATGTTCTGTCTTGCGTTGTACGACGCCGCGCGTGCCCGGGGGACTGGCTCTCGTTCGGTTCTGGCCCTCGGCCTAAGGCTCCTTATATATGGCTTGCTTGTCGCCTTTTTCCGGAACAACGGCAAGTTTATAGTGGCATTAGCCTTTTTGGCGCTTGCCTGCCTGGCATTTTTCCGACGCGGTGAGGGGCGGGCTCCTTTTGTTGCGACGCTCGGTGCACTCGCGGTTTGCTGCTTGCTGGCGTTTATCGTTCAAGGCCCCGTGTATTCGCGACTGGGCCTAAACGATACCGAAACGACCGAGAGCATTGCTATCCCGATGCAACAGATCGCTGCTATCTCCAAAAGCGGCGGCTCTATGAGCGCTGATGAGCGGGCGTATGTCGACACTTTTCTTAATGCAGAGGATGCGAAGAATTACTACAACCCGTGCTTGTTCGACCTCATTAAATGGTATGCGCCGAGCTATAACAGTTCGGTCATCGGAGAGGATATGGGCAAGTTCATACATGTCTGGGCGAGCCTTGTGGCAAAGAACCCCAAGATCGCTCTAGATGCCTATGCTATGGGAACCTGTGGGTTTTGGGCCCCCAATGTTGCTTCGGAGGACGGCTACGTCTCGGTATCTTGCTGGTACAACGAGTTTGGTCTGGGAAACCACGACCTACTCGCTGGCATCGGGATACACGGCGCAAGCGAGGCTATCCAATCGATTCCGCCCATTAGCGCCGGTATTTTTGCCTGGGTCATGTTGGCGGCGATTGCGATTGCTCTTATGGAACGGCGCTGGGACGCAATTTTAGGTTTACTCCCGCTTCTTGCGCTTTGGTTGACTGTAATGGTCGCCACGCCTGTGGCTGTGAGCCTCAGGTATGTGTACGCCCTGGTGTTAGCCGTTCCGATGGAGCTGGAAATGATGATGGCTCCCTCATTGCGGCATGGGGTTTCATCGTAAGGCGATGTGCTTCGTCTCTAATGCCGCTGCCACGCTCTCCACGACTGCGAACGCTGCGATTTTGCTCGAACCCAGGCAGATGACCTGGCCGATTCGAGCGGAGACGTTCCTTAAGCAAGGGCTTAAAAAGCAATATGAATGCATACTTGTTTTTTAGCGGGGATTCCAAATAGGCGAGGAAGCTTTGGAAGGTTCAAAACTGACTTCGATCATTCGAATAAAATAGTTTTTGCCTTTCCTTAACTAATGTGGTTGCTTGGAGCTGCTCGATGAAATCAGGAACTTATAGAATTGCCGCGCTGGTGCCTTGCTACAACGAGTCGCTGACCATCGCGAAGGTCTGCGACGACTTCAAGAGGTACCTGCCCGAGGCCACGGTGTACGTGTACGACAACAATTCCACCGACGACACGGCCCGGATAGCTGCTGAGCACGGCGCCGTCGTGGTCCGCGAAGTGCGCCAGGGCAAGGGCAACGCCGTGCGCCAGATGCTCCGCGACATCGACGCCGACTGCTATGTGATGGTCGACGGGGACGACACCTACCCGATAGAGCAGGTGCGCGATGTCATCGCGCCCGTGCTCGACGGCTCCGCGGACCATGTGGTGGGGGACCGGCTCTCCAACGGGACCTACGCCGCGGAGAACAAGCGGGCCGGCCACGGCTTCGGCAACGACCTCGTGCGGTGGCTCATCAAGGTCCTCTACGGCTTCGAGTACACCGACGTCATGACCGGCTACCGGGCGTTCAACCGCGAGTTCGCCAAGACCCTGCCGGTGCTGTCCCCGGGCTTCGAGATCGAGACCGAGCTCTCCATCCACGCCGTGGACAAGAACTGGCGCATCGCCCAGGTCCCCATCGATTACCGCGACCGCCCGGAGGGGTCCGAGTCCAAGCTGGACACCGTCTCGGACGGCGTCAAGGTCCTTAAGATGATCTTCTCGCTGTTCAAGGACTACAAGCCGCTCGGGTTCTTCTCGCTGCTGGCGCTCCTCTTCTTCGCGGTCGGCCTCGCGCTCGGCATCCCCGTTGTCGCCGAGTTCGCCTCGACCGGCCTCGTGCCCCGCTTCCCGACCGCGCTCCTCGCCGTCGCTTTCTGCGGGCTTGCCGCCCTCATGCTCGTGTGCGGCCTCATCCTCGACACCGTGGTCAAGGGGCATCGCCGCGACTGGGAGCTACGCGTTATCGAAGAGTATTCTCGTAAATTGTCGAAATAAGGTGATTTAAGCTGCGTTCCAAACTCGGGCGCACTATATAAAGACTACATGGCGATGGGCTGACTCCAGAGCTCCTCTGGGGTCAGCCCATACAGTTCAAGCGTCTCCTTGTGCTCCAACGGAGCCGACAGCATGATACCGAACCCAGGTATTAGCGCCACGCCTCCGACGAGCGCTGACGCGACCTATTTCGAAAGATGTTGATTTATGCGCCTATGTACTCTGCTTCCAGCTTTTTTTGTGCGCTGCCGATTGCCGTGGCTACCGTATGCGAATCAGGCCCAGAGCACACAATTTGGCCGATGCGGCTCGTTCCGTTCTCGAAGGCGGGCAGACGCTCTCCGGCGGCATAGTCAACGGATGCTTCGATTGAGACTTCATACTGGTCCTTAACAGATCTAAGCATGTCTTCAATCGCCGCGCATTGCGCTATAGCCTCGGAATCCGATAGCAGGAGGCGTCCTTCTGAGGCTCCGCATACGGGTTCGGCGGGGAAGGTCGGTTCCTGGCCGAGCGCGGAGTCGATCATCGCCTCGTAGTAGTCGAACCCGTAATAGGCCCCAATGACTTCAGGAATGCAGGTTGCTCCTGCGCGGACACCTGCCTCTATGACCCAGGCACGGTTTTCGACGTCCAGGATCACGTCCATATTGAAGAAGCATCTCCGCATGCCAACGGCGGTGGCGGTGCGCTGCGCCTGCTCCGCAAGGTCTGTTTCCGTCCGGCAATACTGGATGAAGTCCGCATCCATTCTGTGGCCTACGGGAACGTCAGTGAGGCCGTTGCTGCGGACGATCTTGTCATGATAGGCGAGGAATGATACCTGTCCATCGGCGTTCACGTAACCGTCCAGGCCGACCTCGTGGCCCTCTATGTAGTCTTCGATTACGGCGTATCCACAAAGCGATGCATCGACGGCGTCGTGGAAGGCGCCCAGAACTTTATCAGGCGAGGTCGCTATCGAGATGCCGCGGCTGCCAGAGCGGTCGGGACATTTGACCATGAGCGGATGAGAGTTCGCGTGAGGATGCAGGGACTTCCATGCGTTGAGTGCATCGCTTTCGCTTGCTGCCTTCACGTGCTTTGCGGAACGAACACCTCCTTCTTCGAATGCCTGCTTCATATCGGCTTTGTTTGTGGCCCGGACGGCCATGACATGCGTGGGGCCTACGAGGCCAAGCGCATCGACTGTGGCGCCGAGAGAGCGAAGGGCAACGTCGGTGCCGGTCGTTATGACAGCTTTAGCATCTATATTTCGGGCTGCTTCGACGATACCTCGCTCGTCAGTCGTGTTTACGGGCAAGAACTCGTCGGCGAGGCTGATGCCGGGGTAGTCGCCTGGAATGCTGGCCACGACGGCGCGCATACCCCTTGCTTGAATGCGCTTGATGAGCGGCACCTGGTATATTCCTGCGCCAAGAACCAGTACGTTCGAAGTCAAGGTAACTCCTCGATAAATCGATTGCGAATCAGCAAAGTACCTCGCCAAGTATAGCAACCGCGTCTGCTTGTTCGCTTATTACCGTCTGCTAGCAAAATGGGACAAAAAGGCGCTGAAACACGTCTTAATTTCCAGGAGCTGAGGGAAGGTGAACGGCATCTCCTGGGGTCAGTCAGTTTTGGCTGCACACTCGAAGGGTTCGTGCGACGTAAAAACCTGCCTAGAAGGTGTTTTGCGAGCTTTTTTCAGAAACCTTACCTGGGGAAATGCTGTCCTTGAGTTGCTTAAGGGTCGAAATAACGTCGCACGAGAGACGCGAGTGCGCAGCATTTGCGCTAAACGTCGCACGAGAGGCCCGAGTGTGCATGCCTATGACTCGAGGGCGCGCTTCTGGCGGACTTGCACAACTTGGATAAAACTGCTTCTGAGGGCTCTGCGGCCCCTGACGTGTCTTCTGGTTCCGCAGAGCCCGTTGGTTTAGACACGTCTTCAACTTGGCCATCGAAGACTACTGAATCGAGCGGTGAAACTGGCTCAGAAGCGCCATCCCAGGATTCTGCAAGCGCATCTGCGTCTACGGGCTCGTCTGATGGCGGCGAGCAAGCGAATCCTGTAAAGAGCCCTGATTCGACGAAGGCTCCTTCCGCTGTCGATGAAGAGCCGGACATGATTGAATCCGGGACGTATGTTATTGCGAGCAAAAAAGACCCGTATAAAATGCTTGACATGGCGAGCGCGTCGACTTCGAACGGCGGCAACGCTCAGCTCTATGACAGCAATGGCACCGACGCCCAGTGCTGGCGGATCCGCTCGGCGGGTGACGGCTGGTATACCCTTACACCTTGCAACTCTGCCCTGCGCCTCGATATCGCCAACGGCTCTGGATCCAGCGGGGTCAATGTTCAGCAATGGTCTGGCGACGGCTCCAAAGTCCAGAGATGGCGCTTCTCTATGGGCGAGAAGGGCGTGCAAATCGTTTCCGCTCTTGGTACGGTGCCTGATGCGTGGGGTGCTAGCTCGGAGAGCGGCACGAACGTCGTTGCCTACAAGTACAACGGTACCGCTGTCCAGGCCTGGCGCTTCGTTGCGGCTGCGACCCCGTCAATGATTGGCTATCAGAACGACTCGAGGTTCTTCCAGGTGAGTTCTTGGGAACGTGTGGGTTTCGGGCTCCGGAACCTTTGGCTATGCAACGCCTTCGCGTATCGCGATTGATGCTATGCGCGAGGATTGCATCGAGACGATGATCCAGAGAGCCATGGAATGCCTCGGCACGCCGTATCGTTGGGACTATTCCTGCGCTCCGGGCGTTGGCATCGACTGCGCGGGCCTTGTGATGCAAGCGCTCTATGCGACGGGAATGAACCTCGGCTACTTTACCCCTTACGATCACTATTACACCCCTGGCCACGACCACTACGCGAACGATACGTGGTACACGGACAAGTTCATGCACGTGGGCTGGGGCGATTGTCAGCGAGGCGACTCCATCTGCTGGCCAGGACACATTGCAATTTATCTGGGCAACGATCAGATCATCGAGGCTGTGCCCTCTGCCGTGGGCGTGTGCATCGCGAGCGTCTACGTCTGGAGCGGCCAGAAGAGCATCCGTGGCGTGCTGAGACCGTTCAATTAAGGTATATGGAGCGGATATTGTGCCCTCGGCCCCTCCGTTCTTCGCGGAGAATGGAGGGGCTGCTTCTATAAAGGAGGAACAAAGAATGACGTTTGCTCACCGAATCGCGGCGGGATTGGCTGCGTTGCTTTTAGCTTGCCCGGGCGTTGCGTATGCCACTACCTTGGCAGAAGATGCCGAGACGAACCTTGGCGTTGCTTACGATCGGTCGGATGCCTATGAGCTGTCGGATGATCAGGCTTCCGACGTGGACGGTTCAGAGGTCTCGGCGTATTCGTTGGACGGTTTCGTTCGCTCTACCTCAATCAAGCCGCTTGAGCTCTCCGAAGAAATGCGCTATTTCTGCAAGTATGAGAGCTCACAGAACTACGACCAGGGGCTCTCGTATGGCGATGGCTATCATGCGATGGGCTATTACCAGTTCGATAACCGTTATGGCCTTGGTGACTTTCTAAAGGCCGTTTACAACTACAACCCCTCGAAGTACTGGGCGCTCAAGCAAATAGGGGATTGGTACGGCTGGGATATCACCGGCGACAACGGCAACGTCACTGGCGTGAAATCTCCTGGTGGCAACTGGACCATGGCAGACGACCTCAACTGGTCCTGGCATCAGGCATATGCCGCTGATTCCACCGAGTTCTCTCGGCTGCAGAATTTCTGGGCCTACTCCCAGTACTATGAGCCTGCGTCTAATTGGCTCTATAGCAAGTACGGCATCGACCTCGACAATTACCCCGATTGCGCCCGTGGCATGGTGTGGGGCATGTGCAACCTCTTCGGCTCGGGCGGTTGGCGCCGCTGGGCAAATGACGCTGGCTTGTACCAGGGAATGACCGGAACGCAGTTCGTGAGCTCTCTGGCGAATGCTTTGGTCGCCGGCATCGAGAACGGTACCTATAGCTACACTTACGGCACTTCCTACGTGAACCGTTACAAGAGCGAGCTTAAGGATTGCCTGGGTTATCTTGGGACGTCCGTATCAAATTTAGCCGCTGCGAACAAGCTCGCGATTCCCGACGGCACTTACGCGATTCGCCTCGGCTCTGCTCGAGGCATGGCCCTTGACGTGTCTTATGGATCTGCCGCAGACGGCGCTAACGTGCGGGCATACGAGGCAAATGGCTCCGATGCCCAGCTCTGGGAAGTGACCAATGACGCCGACGGCTCTATCACTTTGCGCAACGTGGGCTCCGGCAAGGTGCTCGACGTGAGCAGCGCCCTACGTCGAAATGGGGCGAACGTGCAGCAGTGGACGGGCAACGGGTCTGACGCGCAGAAGTGGGTGGCCGTAAAGCAGTCTGACGGCAATGTGGTGCTTTTTTCCAAGCTCGGCCAAGGGCTTGTCTTGGACATGGTCGCTGGAGGAACTTCGAACGGAACAAACGCGGATATCTATGCTACGAACGGCACGAATGCGCAGAGGTTCTATTTCCGGTCTGCTGCAGAAGATGAGGCTTTGAAGCACGAGGCCGACTTGCCCGACGGCACCTACAGCTTCTCAAGCGCATTGAGCTTCACGAAGGTTCTGGACGTATCCGGTGCGTCAGGAGCCGATGGGGCGAACGTCCAGCTGTATTCCACCAATGGGACCTCGGCTCAGTCTTGGCGCGTGGCCCACGATGCGGATGGTTACGTCATCCTGAGCAACGTTGGCTCCGGCAAGGTTCTCGACGTTGCCAACGGAGGGGCCTCCTCAGGCGCGAACGTGTGGCAGTACGGCTCGAATGGCACCGATGCCCAACGATGGATAGCCATCAAGAATAGCGATGACTCATATACCTTCAAGAGCGCCCTGAATGGCTCATATGTGCTTGATATCAGCGGCGCCTCTACAGCCGACGGCGCGAACCTGCAGCTCTGGGAATCGAACGGATCGGCTGCGCAGAGATTCTATGCGACCGATGTCTCGTCGAGCTCCGTGGTCGATGCCTATGCCAAGAGGAACGCGGGAGTTCTGAGCGATGGAACGT
Source organism: Coriobacteriia bacterium (assembly GCA_003150175.1). Taxonomy (GTDB): domain Bacteria; phylum Actinomycetota; class Coriobacteriia; order Coriobacteriales; family Atopobiaceae; genus Paratractidigestivibacter. The sequence goes on along the minus strand of QAKZ01000001.1, from coordinate 61,262 downwards.
ACAACCTTGCGACGTCGCTCGATCAGTCGAAGGCCCTCGACGTGCAATGGGGCTCGAAGGCTGATGCGGCCAACGTGTGGCTTTACGCAAAGAACGGTTCGAATGCCCAGTCCTGGCGCGTGTCACACGATTCTGAGGGCTATGTCACGCTGGCCAACGTGGGCTCCGGCAAGATTCTCGACGTCTCTGGTGGCGTGGCAGAGAACGGTCGCAACGTTCAGCAATACGCCTCGAACGACACCAAAGCCCAGAAGTGGATTGCAGTTCAGGAGAACGGCGGCGTAGCGTTTCATTCCGCTCTTGACCCGTCTTATGTCCTGGATATCGCCGCTGCCTCAATCGCCGACGGAACGAACGTACAGCTTTACCAAGCTAACGGCTCCAAGGCTCAGCTGTTTAAGCTTTAGACGGAACGCATCGAGACCGTCTCTAGAGCAACGCCTCTCCTCCAAGCCGGGGGAGAGGCGTTGCGTTTGGAACTTTCTGGTTATCGCTTATTTCGGAGCCTCAATGCCGAGATCTGGCATACCTTTCACGATTGCCGCCACCGACCTGTCCTCAAGATAGGCATTGTTTAAGCTACTTTTCTGATAAGCAAGATACGAGTGAGCGGTTTTCTCGATTAACTCGTGCGTGAAGAACTGCTCCCAGCTAAAGAATCGCTCGGAATCTATATAGTTCGCAGGCCTCTCAAGCATCTTTCGCGTCTCGTTGTCTTCGAATAACCCTGACCTAAGAACGAGCCACTCGAAGGATTCGGGCAAGAACAGCTCGATGTCTTTGAATCTCCCAAGCGCATGTACGGCTTCCATCTCGGGGCCAAAAGCAGCGCCGTCTGCGATTATCAAGATTTTCGATGCTTCACAATGCAGAGCGGCAGAATACATATTGCTTTTTCCACGAGCGCTTATGCAAGAAATTCCGTTTTTAAGGCACAGCGTACTGAAAAACTCATATCCCGAATTGGTATCCTCGACGATTACGAGTTCCGGCCGTTCTCCCTCAAAGGTTGAGTGGGAGTAAATGCGATATGTTGAAGCATATATTCGTGAGTAGACCGGATATTTTGTCGTGGACCTATTGGAGTTTTTAAGCCCGTATATTTCGTCAACACTATAGGGGAGTTGATGAAGCGATTCTCGTGAAACGAGCACATAGTAGTTATCGCTCGCTTTCGCCATGCTTGCAAACTCGTAGGAGCGCATGAAAACACTGTCCTCATCGATGAAAATAATGCACGAAGAATAGCCGGCAAGATCACGAGCCCAGTCCTTGCCCGACAAAACATGACAGGGGACATCGCAGCGAACAGTGACACCACTGCTTGAACCGAGCTCGTCATAAGCGGCCACAAGGTCGAGGAGAGTAGTTTTGCCTGTTGCGCTGTTACCTTTGAGAATCGTCAAGTTTCGGCGAATCGTCAGCTTAAATTGAACACGGTTGTTTGAGGCTACAACCAGGAATTCGCCGCGCATCAGTTGCTCTCCCTCAGGCAGTTCAAGGCAATGGGCACGAGCTCGTTCATCGAGTGCACGATGTCGCCAGTATTTGAAATTCGAGCGGTAAACTTGCCGTTGCCGAAGTCCATAAGATGATAGAGATTAATCGTTATGTCCTGCTTGGATGCAATTCGCAGAATCCAATATGCGCAATTATCTCCGCAGTTAGACGCATTGAAGACTACGTTAGGTTGGAAAAGCATCAGCAAGAGCGTTTTGGTTCCACTTGATAGTTTCTCAGGAGGGATGATCCCAAGCACCTTGGTCTGAATCGCGTTGGGGCCTAGAACAATGCCCTTGTCGACCGATTTGATGATTCTTCGGGCGAGCGGGTCGCTGAACCATTCGGAAGAATATGAATTATTAAAATAAATCGAAGTGTTGTAGACAACGCTGTCTAAATCTCCGTAATGAATGGTCAACAAGGGAACACCTTTTCCTAGTAGCTGATGACATTAGTATAAAGGTATGTTCCTTAGGGAGTGTATTTATCGGGGGTCTCGATGGACATGCAATTCTGCGCGGTTTGTCGGCGTGCATGATGTGTTTTAATTGCT
>QAKZ01000001.1:0-57413 GCA_003150175.1 Coriobacteriia bacterium | reverse complement strand
AGCCCAGAAGTGGATTGCAGTTCAGGAGAACGGCGGCGTAGCGTTTCATTCCGCTCTTGACCCGTCTTATGTCCTGGATATCGCCGCTGCCTCAATCGCCGACGGAACGAACGTACAGCTTTACCAAGCTAACGGCTCCAAGGCTCAGCTGTTTAAGCTTTAGACGGAACGCATCGAGACCGTCTCTAGAGCAACGCCTCTCCTCCAAGCCGGGGGAGAGGCGTTGCGTTTGGAACTTTCTGGTTATCGCTTATTTCGGAGCCTCAATGCCGAGATCTGGCATACCTTTCACGATTGCCGCCACCGACCTGTCCTCAAGATAGGCATTGTTTAAGCTACTTTTCTGATAAGCAAGATACGAGTGAGCGGTTTTCTCGATTAACTCGTGCGTGAAGAACTGCTCCCAGCTAAAGAATCGCTCGGAATCTATATAGTTCGCAGGCCTCTCAAGCATCTTTCGCGTCTCGTTGTCTTCGAATAACCCTGACCTAAGAACGAGCCACTCGAAGGATTCGGGCAAGAACAGCTCGATGTCTTTGAATCTCCCAAGCGCATGTACGGCTTCCATCTCGGGGCCAAAAGCAGCGCCGTCTGCGATTATCAAGATTTTCGATGCTTCACAATGCAGAGCGGCAGAATACATATTGCTTTTTCCACGAGCGCTTATGCAAGAAATTCCGTTTTTAAGGCACAGCGTACTGAAAAACTCATATCCCGAATTGGTATCCTCGACGATTACGAGTTCCGGCCGTTCTCCCTCAAAGGTTGAGTGGGAGTAAATGCGATATGTTGAAGCATATATTCGTGAGTAGACCGGATATTTTGTCGTGGACCTATTGGAGTTTTTAAGCCCGTATATTTCGTCAACACTATAGGGGAGTTGATGAAGCGATTCTCGTGAAACGAGCACATAGTAGTTATCGCTCGCTTTCGCCATGCTTGCAAACTCGTAGGAGCGCATGAAAACACTGTCCTCATCGATGAAAATAATGCACGAAGAATAGCCGGCAAGATCACGAGCCCAGTCCTTGCCCGACAAAACATGACAGGGGACATCGCAGCGAACAGTGACACCACTGCTTGAACCGAGCTCGTCATAAGCGGCCACAAGGTCGAGGAGAGTAGTTTTGCCTGTTGCGCTGTTACCTTTGAGAATCGTCAAGTTTCGGCGAATCGTCAGCTTAAATTGAACACGGTTGTTTGAGGCTACAACCAGGAATTCGCCGCGCATCAGTTGCTCTCCCTCAGGCAGTTCAAGGCAATGGGCACGAGCTCGTTCATCGAGTGCACGATGTCGCCAGTATTTGAAATTCGAGCGGTAAACTTGCCGTTGCCGAAGTCCATAAGATGATAGAGATTAATCGTTATGTCCTGCTTGGATGCAATTCGCAGAATCCAATATGCGCAATTATCTCCGCAGTTAGACGCATTGAAGACTACGTTAGGTTGGAAAAGCATCAGCAAGAGCGTTTTGGTTCCACTTGATAGTTTCTCAGGAGGGATGATCCCAAGCACCTTGGTCTGAATCGCGTTGGGGCCTAGAACAATGCCCTTGTCGACCGATTTGATGATTCTTCGGGCGAGCGGGTCGCTGAACCATTCGGAAGAATATGAATTATTAAAATAAATCGAAGTGTTGTAGACAACGCTGTCTAAATCTCCGTAATGAATGGTCAACAAGGGAACACCTTTTCCTAGTAGCTGATGACATTAGTATAAAGGTATGTTCCTTAGGGAGTGTATTTATCGGGGGTCTCGATGGACATGCAATTCTGCGCGGTTTGTCGGCGTGCATGATGTGTTTTAATTGCTAGAGCGATTAATGGAATGTAATCCGTATTACGTTATTTCAAATATAGATAAGTGCTGCAGTAAGGGAGTTATGATGACCGACCTAAAGATAGCCAACGTGCTGTTATCCGATGAGCCCCAGTTCTTGGGCTCTCCAAACATGTTGTGCCGATCCACTAGGCCGTGGCGTCGTTCTGATGAAGAGGGGGCTTGGCTTCTTGAAGGTCCGGGCACCCATGATTTCATGACTTTCTTTAATGCGCTCTCAATTCAGAAATGGCGCAAGTATACCGTTGCAGCCGATTTCAAACTTCACCTGGAGATTAAGGGCGCTGCCTTTTCCTTTGTCCAGACTCGAGCCGATTCTTTCAGCTATTATTCTGAGCCCATCGAGGGAACCGATCTTGCGGTTGAATCTTCTGATACTTGGAAGTCAATTGACGTTGATCTTGCTGCCGGCGATTTGGATGTAATTACCTCATTCACGTTGGTAACGGCGGGGGATGTTTTGATCCGAAACTCCTATTATTCCGCCGTTGTTGATGAATCGCAGGTCCGTGACGTTGAGCTTGCCCTTTGCACAACCACGTTCAAAAAAGAAGACTACATTACCCGCAATATTGGCCTCGTAAAGGACCAGATTCTTGGGTCTGACGATGCGATCGCCAAGCATTTCAAGATGCATGTGCTCGACAACGGGCGTACGCTCGATGCTGCTGCGTTGACTTCCGATGGCATCGAGATTCATCCGAACGACAACGCTGGCGGTGCTGGCGGTTTTGCGCGTGGCATGATTGAGGCTATGGAGCAGACCCCTAAGGCTACCCATGTTCTCCTCATGGACGACGACGTTCTCGTTTCCACTGAAAGCATCAAGAGGACTTTCAATCTTCTTTCTATCGTGAATAATGAGTATTCTGAGGCATTCATTTCCGGTGCCATGATGAACATGGATGAGCCTTATGTTCGCTGGGAAGAAATGGGCTTTATCGGATTCGATGGGTGTTTCCACCCTATTAAGCCTATTGCCCGCATGGACGTCCTTCACGATGTTGTGGATAACGAGACATTTGATATTCCCAGCTATATGCCTAAGTGCGAGGATCAGGAACAGCACTATGCTGCTTGGTGGTACTGTGTTATTCCGATGTCTCAGATTGAGAAGAACGGGCTCCCGCTTCCGATTTTCGTCCGGGGAGATGATGCCGAGTACAGTCGACGCTGCGATCCTAAGTTCATTACTATGAACGGCATTTGTATTTGGCATTTGTCGTTCCACATGCGTTATAACGCTGCTCAGGAGCGTTATCAGATGACGCGTAATTGCCTCGTCGATCAATATGTGTCCGATTTTGCTCCGTTGGCAGATTTCAATAAGCAAATCAGGAGTGCTTTCGTCCTGGAGCTTAATAAGTTCAATTATAAGAATGCTGAGCTTATTCTTCAGGCAATCGAGGATTTCTTGAAGGGCCCCGAGTGGATTATGCAGCCTGTGGCTCAGAAGGCTTTCATGGATGCAAATAAGAATTCTGAGAAGTTGAAGCCTATTACAGAACTGAAAGCTGAACTCTCCACGCTTGGCGTCGACATCGACGATTTGACTACCTGGAAGCTATTCAGGGATCTTCCCGTTACAAAGCGTGAGCTGGTTACTTACGACCTTTCTAGGAACGGTCAGCGTGTCTTCAAGGGCTTCAGGAAGAGTGGTCGCGTTGCTGTAATCGATAACGTGGGTTGGGCTCAACCTGTTGGCAAGCTCAAGGGTGCTGAGACAATCATTGCTGTCGATATCCCTAATCGTAAAGCAGTAATTCGTCACAAGGATGCCGCAAAGTTCCAAGAGCTTGAGAAGCGATACCAGGCTGATAAGACTGAGCTTCGGAAACGTCATGACGAGCTTAAGCATGCCTACTCAGAAGCGAGAAACGAGATGACTTCTGTTGAGTTCTGGAAATCATATCTTTCAATAGCGTAATTGACAGAGTTGTCCTATTGAATGCCGAACTCAGGTCAGTGGGTTAGGCATTCAATTTGTTTAAGGATTTAGATGAATACTGAATTGCAGCCTCGCTTTAGTCATAGTGCATTAGCTCGGATATCATATTGTTTAGTCGTTTTGCTTACCTGCGTTGCATTGACCTTTGTCCACGCGCTTAACAAATCGGATGAGACATTAATTGGTAATCCATACAATGAAGTCTTCCATCATTATATGGAGACGGATCAATATGATTATCTGGCCGATGCTTTGCTTCATGGCCGGCTGTGGCTTAATCTTCCGGTTAGCAATTCACTAGCCAGTATGGATGATCCTTACGATTTTGAAGCTCGCATTTCTTTAGGGTCAGAGGATAATCCCATTTTTTGGGATCACGCGTTTTATCAAGGGAAGTATTATTGCTATTTTGGCGTTGTGCCCGCAGTTATTGTTTTTGCTCCTTATCAACTGCTTTTCCATCGTTTTCTAACTACACCTAGAGCGGCGCTCCTTTTAGGGGTGTTAGCAACGCTTGCGCTTTCCTATTTAGCTCTTGAGCTGGTTAGGACAGTCGAACGAAATAATCAGATGAGATGCTATATGCCTAAGTTAGTAATGATATTTCTGCTCTTGGCCGCTGGTTCAAATGTGTTCGAATCAGTTTTCGCATCAAGAATTTATGCAATTCCAGTACTTTCATCGGTTGCTGTCAGCGCTTTAGGCATCTCTTTTTGGCTTAAAGCCAAGAGATCGTCTAATTCAAATAAAGAATTCGCCAAATACTTATTCTTGGGCTCATTTTTTATGATGCTCAATCTGGGATGTAGGCCTCAGTTTATGCTCGGTTGCCTTCTCGCTTTCCCATTGTTTTGGAAAGAAATTGTTCGGGACCGCATCCTCTTTTCTAAGCGAGGAGGTAGAGAAACGGCTGCAGCGTTAATTCCTATCCCTATAGTGGCTGCTCCCTTGCTTATGTATAACTATTGCCGCTTTGGTTCCATTTTCGATTTTGGCGCCTTTTATAACCTTACCGGCTTTGATATGACAGATTACGTAATGACCAATTCGACGTTCTTGTCATGTCTCTACTCGGCCACGATTCAACCGATAGATTTTTGCCGTGTGTTTCCTTTTGTTAGGCAAGCCTCTGTTGATCTTTCTAACGGTTGGGCACCAGCCGACCCAATGTTTGGTGGGTATTTTTGCGTGGTGCCAACTTCGATATTTTCGATTATCTGTTTGATTAAATGTAAAGCAAAGCGAGTGACGAGTCTTAAAAGCTTTGGCTGTGCTTCGCTTTTGATAGGACTTGCCCTTGTTTTCATTGACTGCAAAACAGTAGGCGTCTCTACAAGATATTTCGGAGATTTTGGATTCTATATTTCTCTCTCGAGTTCCATTGGATATATGTTGCATTTCGGTTCCATGCAAGTTGAAAAGAATGCAGTTAGTATCGTCATGAACTTGATGACTGCTTTTCTTTTGTTCTTTTCTGCGCTCGTGTTCTTGGCCACCCTATTTGTCCAAGGACGATATGATGGGGTCTACGTACTAAATGCAAGTTTTTGGAATATCGTTAGGTCTCTCTTTTGAGTACAAAACGTATATATATTTTGGATGTCACTATTGCGTAATCGAGTGATTTTTGGAGCTCACTTCGTTGCTTTTATCTTACAAACAATCACTAGTTAATTCGCGCAATACGGCACTTCTTTATGGATGAAGGAGGCTTTATGCTAGGGAAGGCCACGGAGGAACGCCCCAACGAAAGTCGCATTATGAGTACGGCGACAATAGTGTTGCTCATTATTATGGTGGTGGCTACGGGGAATCTTTCAAGACAATCTGAGTATTTGAATAAGACCGTGTCAACCGGTTCCGTTAGGAGTAATTTTTCTCAATATAATCTTCTTGCCGACTCTTTGCTTAGGGGCGAAGTGGCTCTAGATCTGGATGTTTCATAGGATTTGGCTAATTTGTCAAATCCTTATTCCTATGAGGACAGACAGAAAATGATTGAGGATAATCCAGACGCTTTCTATTATTTTGATACTGCGTTTTATAACTCAAAATATTATTGCTATTTCGGGGTTGTACCTGCACTGCTATTTTTTCTGCCCTTTAAAGAAGTTACTGGCTGTGATTTAGCTACAACGGATCTTGTAATATTTCTTTCCTGCCTCTTTGTGCTGGCATCTTATATGTTTATAAGAAGATTCTTTATTAAGAATCGAACTATCAACAAATGTCTTCCCCTTGTTCTTGTTGCATTTGTTTTATCCTGCAATATTATGCAGCTCGTATATTTCCCTGCATTTTATTCTGTCCCCATAGTTCTTGGACTTGATTTGACATTGCTTGGTTTGTCGCTCTGGAAATGCTCAGCTGATTCTTTAGATTTAAACCCCATTTTCATGTTTTTCGGATCCTTGTCGATGGCGGCAGTATTTGGATGCCGACCACAACTCGGCATCGGAAGTCTTGCTGCTTTCTATATCTTTAGGGACCCATTAAAAGAAGGCAGAATATTCAGCAAACAGAATCCAGGTAAGGTCGTTGCTGCGGTTGCCCCCTATCTCCTTGTATTTATAGGATTGGGTCTATATAATTTTGAAAGATTCGGTAGTTTTCTGGATTTTGGTGCATCATATAATTTGACGGGGTTCGACATGACTAAGTATTCTCAGTCATGGTTTCTGTCAATTAGCCTTATCCTCTCATATTTGTTTGAACCGATTAAGCTATCTTCCTCTTTTCCTTTCGTCGAAGGTTATTCTCCGCTTTTGGGGGATTTAAATAGTAATAACTTCGCTCCGAACGAACCAATTCCGTGTGGGTATTTTTGGCTTTATCCCGTCATTCTCATTTCGATACTTTATGCGCTATCGAAACTTAAACAACGGGATAGGAGTCTGCTGATAGTTATGTTCGTTGCTGCTTTGGTGGTTTTGGTTTTTGACTGCAGAAACGCGGGCATTTCTTGGCGATACTTTGCTGATTTTGGTTGGATTTTTGCTATTACTGCCTGTTGGGGTATTTCTAAAATCCCCTGCTTCAACTGCTTTATCAGTTTAAATCGTTTGAAGGTTTTCTTGGGAACGCTCGTTGCATTGACGCTGGCAATCACCGGGTTTTCGTTGTTCTCCGCTTCGGTTACACGCTTGATCGTGTCCGTTAACGTTGCACGTCCTTATCTCTATACTGTCGTTTCGAATTTCTTTTCCTAGCTTAAGTTTCGTTCCGTATCGAGTTTCGGACTGGTGAAGTTTGCTTTAGAATTTACTAGTTCATTAATCAACATGTTAATAGGGCTTAGTGAGCGGTGAAATATGGGTAGTGAAATTAAGACAATTGCGGCACTTGTGCCGTGCTATAACGAGGCAGTGACTATCGCGAAAGTTTGCGACGACTTCAAGAAGTATCTGCCTGAAGCAACTGTCTATGTGTACGACAACAACTCGTCGGACAACACGGCTGAGATTGCTCGGGCGCATGGGGCGGTTGTGAAGCTCGAGCCTCGTCAGGGCAAGGGCAACGTCGTTCGCCAGATGCTCCGCGACATCGATGCTGATTGCTATGTGATGGTGGATGGGGATGATACGTATCCCATCGAACAAGTCCGGGATGTTATTGCTCCGATTTTTAACGACGAGGCAGACCACGTGGTAGGGGACCGCCTGTCCAACGGTACTTACGCTGCCGAGAATAAGCGCGCTGGACACGGATTCGGCAACGACCTGGTTCGTTGGCTCATCAAGGTCCTCTATGGCTTTGAGTACACGGATGTGATGACTGGCTACAGGGCATTCAACCGTGAGTTTGCGAAGACTCTTCCTGTGCTGTCTCCTGGCTTCGAGATTGAGACCGAGCTTTCTATTCACGCCGTCGATAAGCGTTGGCGGATTGCCCAGGTGCCCATCGATTATCGTGATCGTCCCGAGGGCTCTGAGTCTAAACTCAATACCGTTTCTGATGGCATCAAGGTCTTGAAGATGATCTTCTCGCTGTTCAAGGATTACAAGCCGCTCGGGTTTTTCTCGCTTATTGCACTGGTGTTTTTTATCATCGGGCTTTGCTTCGGTATTCCCGTGATAGCGGAATTCGCTTCTACTGGGCTGGTGCCTAAGCTTCCGACTGCTATCGTTGCTGTCGCATTCTGCGGCCTTGCTGCCTTGATGCTCGTTTGCGGTTTGATTCTCGATACGGTGGTCAAGGGTCATCGCCGTGATTGGGAGCTCAAGGTTATGGATGTGTATCAAAAGTAATAATCAATAGAAGCAGAATTCTCTTTTGCAATAGCCCGTCTTTTTTGGGACGGGCTATTTCCATTTACCTAATAATTCTTAAGTATTTCTGAAGCAATGGTAGGCTTATTTATTAGATGGACCCCCTCTAGAGACTGAAAGGGAATGAAGATGAAAGCGTCTATTAATTCTGGTGGGGCAAGAGCCATTTTCATGGGCACGGCTCTTGCCCTTGCTTTGACAGCATTTCCAGTTTCTAAAGCTTTTGCAATTAATGAAACCGAGATTAGTCCAGAAGATACCGTTGAAGATACTTTCGTCTCCGAGGAATTGCCGGAAGATGAAGCTGCTGTCCAGGCGGATTCATCTACGGTAGACGAATCGCAATGGGAGTGCGCATTTACTCCAAAGAGGAATTCTACCCTTATAGATATCGCCAATGCTTCATTTGGAGATTTATACAATAAGGGTGTTGCCGATGAGGTAAAGATTACTGGGTCTTTTTACTATAAAGGTCAACTTACCCGCGAGACCTCTCAGAGCTTTTTATTGAGCGACTACAACGGATCGGCTTTTGTATTTGACGCCCAGAACTACGGCAAAGTTTCTGTTGCGGTTGAGTATAGTCTCCACGGCACCCCGGTTAAGTCTTATGACGCTGTAGATGTTGCGGTAACGGCTGATACTTATAACATTAGTCCTGTAAGTGCCACCCTTCCGGTCACCTTCTTCTCCCTGAATCTTTGGGGCGAAAACTGCATTAGGTCGACAGGCCCCGTAATCGCAATGTTGGAACGCGCTAATTCCTATGACTGGAATAACCTTCCTCAGCCGGCGGGCGATCTCTATGGTGTGTATGGGCTACCATATCTCACGCAGGACGAAATTAGCTATCAACCTGGAGATTTCGATAAAGCATCGGATCTTTTCCGTAAACACGCTGACATCGTGGCTGATTATGTCCATGATCTTATGGAACTTGACCCTAGTTCTCATATCAACCTTTACTGTGTTGATTATTATACTGGGCTGATTCAGAGGGTCATCTACGCTAATAAAATCCCCGACAGTCAGTACAAGATTGTCTTGATGTCTGACGGCTCTTATTCTTATAACGAGTTTACGTCTTCGTATAATTCGAAGGACAACTCTGCCAAGAACTCGCAGCTGATTTCTGCTTGGAATACCGCTAAAGCCGACGCATATAAGAACGGTACCGCTGATTCTGATTTCTTAAACTGGGATTACGCTAACGACTTCCTTTGGGCTCTTGTCGATACTGAGCCTAACGCGCAATGGTGGGTCGCAAGAAAAGATTTGATTCAAAGTCAGGGTGATGACAACTCGTTCGGTAAACAGGTCCAGAGTAACGACAAAGTTGTTCAGGTCAATATTTCCAACCTGCTAAAGACGAACATACAGCCGAGCGAGCAGAACACCGCTGAGTTTAAGGCCCTCTACAACTTCAACGACGGCTACTTCAAGGCTGCTGAAGAGAACGGCAAGGACGTCATGATGTTCCTCGGAACCCGCGTGACGAGCGAGCAGTCGTTCTCCGAGTACGCTCGTTTTGCGCAGCTGTATTACGGCGATTCATACGAGTACTACTACAAGGGCCACCCCGGAACGCCTTCATCTCTGTATCCAAACAAAGTCAAGCAGCTCGAGGACCTCGGCATTACCGATGTCGATTCCTCCGTTGCAGCTGAGCTGATTCTGTTCTTCAATCCCGATATCTACCTTTCCGGCTATCAGTCGAGCACGTATGCCAGCGTTCCGTCCGGCATGGCCAAGGGCATGTTCGAGATGACAAAGGCTCAGGGCCTTGCTCAACCGCAGTACAGCGATATGGACTACTGGTCTTCGCGGATCACTGATGCGACCGATGCCACAATCAAGGCACTTTCTGTTTCGGGGCACTCGAACTTCTTGGTCGAGTTTTCCGATGATGTTTCCTCCGCAAAGGGGTACGACATCGCCATCTGGGATGCTACTGATTCGATTGCGAAGTTCTATAAAAAGGAAGGGGCATCTTACAGGCTCGTCGATCAGTCGAAGAGCGACTACCAAAAGCCTGCCGTCGAGGCGGGGGAGTACATCATTAAGTCCGTACTTTCCCAGAGGTCCGTTCTCGACGTTGCCGGCGGTTCCCAGAGTGATTGCGCCAATATCCAGCTCTACTCCTACAACGGGACTGCCGCTCAGAAGTGGTCGGTTACCTTCGACGACGACGGCTACGCGACAATCAAGAACGTGGGCAGCGGCAAGGTCCTCGACGTCCAGTATGGCAACTCCAGCAGCGGCACGAACGTATGGCAATACGCCGGTTCCGATGCCAACAAAGCCCAGAAATGGCGCATCGCTGCAAATGACGATGGAACCGTGAGCATCGTCTCTGCGTTGTCCTCGACGTCGGCGATTGATATCAGCAACGGCTCCTCTGCCAACGGTTCAAATGTCCAGCTTTGGAACTCCAACGGAAGTCGTGCGCAGAAGTTCACCTTTGTGGCCACGTCCCCGAAGGTCTCCGCAGATGGGCAGGCGGACATTGCCGACGGTTACTATACCTTCACGACCGCGACTGACCTCAAGCACAAGCTCGATGTACAGGGATGGTCCAAGAGCAATGGGGCGCCGCTACAGCTTTGGGATTCGACTGACGGAGAGAACCAGACGTTTAGGATCCAGAAGCAGGATAGCGGGTTCTACTCGATTACGAGCGCCTGGTCTGGTAAGTCCCTCGACGTTGATTCTGGATGCGTCATGCCTGGGTCGAAGATTCAACAGTGGGCTTTCTCTGAGGACAACGGCAACCAGAAGTGGGCGATTTACGCCAACGAGGGTGGGTCTTACACTTTGAGGAACGTCGCTTCTGGTCTGTACCTCACGCTCGACGGCAACCGCGCCGAAAACGGCAATGCCGTGGTTGGTTCGTTGGCGAATGGGCTTGAGAACCAGCGCTGGCTTATCGCCCAGACCAAGGAGCCGTACAAGAGCATGGACGACTGGGCTAGGGATAACGCCGCTGTCCTTGAGGATGGGGTCTATGTTATCCAGAGCGGTCTGAGAGATGAGCTTGTGCTTGACGTCGCCGGCGGGTCAAAGAATAACTCCGCGAACGTGCAGCTCTATGATGTCAACCTCTCCAATGCTCAGAAGTGGCAGGTCTCGCACGACGAGAATGGCTATGTGAACTTCACGAACGTTGGCAGCGGCAAGGTGCTTGATGTTTCCGGCGGGACGTCCGCCGCCGGCGCAAACGTGCAGCAGTATGAGTCCAACGGGTCGAAGGCTCAGAAGTGGATCGTCGTCGAAGGCGAGGACGGTCGAAAGGCCATTGTTTCGGCGCTGTCTGCATCGCTCGGGCTTGATATCGCCGGTGCGAACTCCAACCGCGGCGCGAACGTTCAGCTCTATACCCGCAACGTCACCAATGCGCAGTCGTTCAGCTTCTATAAACTTGTGTAGTGCAAGATGCCTACGATCAAAAACAACAAGTCTAACGAGTTATTGATGTAGTCCGACGAGGTGACGCGTTTGCCTTGCCGGACTATTTATAACGGAGGCTTTGACGGGCGTGCGGCATAAAATCGTCGTTGGCTTTGCTGCTGCGGCTCTTGTGATCGGTCTAGGAATGGTGCCTGCGCCGGTGCTTGCCGAAGAGAGCCTCCGCGGCTGAAAGCTCACCTTGATTGAATTGAGCGCAACTGATCGTGTCGAGAATGTTGGCGTAAGGGTGTCACCCTTACGCCAACATTCTCGACACTACCATTCAAAGAGGGGTAAAGTAGTCTCACGTCAGCGTCTTTCGAAGGATTTTGTTTGTCTGGCAAAGAACATAAACCACTGCTTAGCGTTATTGTCCCTTGCTATAACGAGCAGGATAATGTCGAGCTCTTTTACACGACGTTTGCCGGGGAGTTTGATGAATCCGAGTTTGATTACCAGCTCGTGTTCGTCGACGACGGAAGCAAGGACCGGACGCTTACCCGATTGCGGAGCATTGCAGAGTCTCATCCCCATGTGCGGGTAATCTCCTTTTCTCGCAACTTTGGCAAGGAATCAGCTGTATGGGCGGGCCTCAACAATGCGGATGGTGATTACGTCGCCATCATCGACGCCGACCTTCAGCAGCAGCCGCAAGATCTGCTCAATATGGCGCGAATCCTGGAACGGGATGACAATTACGAGGTCGTGGCCGCGTACCAGGAGGAGCGCCGGGAGAACCCGGTCATCGCCTTCTTTAAGGGCTGCTTTTACAAGGTCATGGATTCCATGACGGCGACGCCTATTATCGGTAACGCGAGCGATTTTCGGGTGGTTCGTCGAGTTGTTGCGGACGCCATTCTTTCGCTTCCTGAGTACCACCGTTTCTCCAAGGGAATCTTTTCCTGGGTCGGATTCAACACGTATGCGTATCCGTACGTTCCGAGCGAGCGCAATTCCGGTGAGTCGAAGTGGAGCTTCGTTAAGCTGGTTAAGTACGCGATCGAGGGGCTTGTGTCGTTCTCGACCTCCCCGTTGCGCTGGGCGACGTATTTGGGCTCGACGACGTCGCTGATTGCGTTCGTCTACTTTGTGGTCGTTCTTATACAGAAGCTGTGCTTCGGTGTGGACATCCCAGGCTATCCGACGCTTGTGTGCCTGATTCTCTTGCTGGGAGGCATCCAGCTCCTCGTGCTCGGCATCTTCGGCGAGTACATGGGGCGCATGTACGTCCAGGGGAAGAACAGGCCTCTGTATATCGAGGCTCGCCGATACGAGTCGGACGACCAAAAGAAGAATGCAAGTTTGAACTCCGCTGGGGAATAACGTGAAATTAACCAAAGAGGACGTTGTCCGAATAGCCAAATACCTGTTTGTAGGTGGGTCTTCCGCTCTGCTTGAGCTTGTTTTGTTTCAGGTTCTGTATGTGGTATGCGGCTGGCAGATTGCGGTTTCCAATGTCTGTGCGGTAGTTGTCGCAACGGCATACAATTTCCTGCTCAACCGCTCTTGGGCGTTCGGACAAAGCGGCAGCCCCACACGCAGCGTCATCCTGTATTTGCTTTTGTTCGCTTTCAATACGACGTTTTCGACCACGGTTATTTCTGTGCTTGTGGCGCATAGGGCACCGTCTGTTGCGGCTAAGCTGTTTACGCAGGTTTGCATTGTTTTGTGGAACTACGTTCTTTACCGCAAGGTTATTTTTAAGTAGTCGATTACGGGTTGCTGCGATTGCCGCCCGTCGAAAGGTATCAGCATGACTAATTGTTGCGCGCATATGAAGACGGACGGGTTCCGTAGGTATGTTCCCCTTGCATTCACGATTATCGTTGCCCTGCAGGTTGTCGTCCTGATTTGCGCCGCCTCGCTCAAGGCTGATCTTCATATCGATGAGGTCTACAGTTATGTGATCTCGAACAGCGCCGAGGCCGATAGGTTCTCGAATGTGCCTGGGCTTCAGAATCAGTGGGTTTCCGGCTCCGATTTCGACAAGGTCACTACTGTCCAGGACGGCGATCAGCTTGATTTTGCGGCCGCGTACAACAACACCTCGACGGACTGCCACCCTCCGATGTATTACTGGGCCCTGCATGCGGTCTGCTCGCTGTTTCCTGGCTTGTTCTCCAAGTGGACTGGCATAGGGCTGAACATCGTCCTGTTCATTGCATGTCAGGTTCTCATGTATCTGATATCCAAAAAGCTGATTCGCAATGATCTGCTGACGCTGGTCCCTTCCTTGCTGTACGGATTTTCGGCGCTTTGTGTGGGCAATGTCGAGTTCATCAGGATGTATGCCCTTCTTGCCGCCCTGTGCATGCTCTACGTCTATCAGAGCCTTCTTATCGTGGAGAGGGGAGTGAAACCGTCAACCGTGCTGCCGTGTTGCGCGACCGTGTTTGTGGGCGCAATGACGCAGTACTACTTCCTCTTTTTTGTGTTCTGGATGGCGTTGATTTACGGAATATGGCTTCTTTCTCACAAACGCGTGAGGGATGCCCTTATTTACGGCGTGTTGCACATTGTCGCGGTCGTCGGGATGCTGCTCGTCTTCCCCTTTGCGATCGCGCAGGCCACCGGGTCCTCCACAAACAATGTCGGCAACGAGGTTTCACAGTCTATGTTTGACCTCGGGCTGTGGAAGCACCAGATAGTCTCGCTCTTTAAGGAGACGTTGCACGGCATTTCCTATGCTCCCCACGTTTGGAAGGCTGCGGCCGTCGTCGCCTTTGCGCTCGTTCTGGTTTCCTTGGTAGCTGCCGTTGCGGGAAAAAAGCGCGGAGGCAGTTCTGACGCAGATTCAGCCGCTAGCGCTAAGAACAAGCTCGCGGCTGCCTGGTTGTTCGCCGCTTTCGTGCTCACGTTCTTCACGGTTTCCAAGGTCGGTGGGAACTACGTGTACGTTCGCTACATCTACTTCGTCGTGCCTGTTGTCTTTATTTGCTTCGGCGCTGCGATAGATTCGGGCTCGCGCTCCTTGCCTCAGCTCGTACCGGTCACGCTGGCCATCGGGGTTGTGTTTGGCTTGGTTTCTGGCGGGTATACGGCGCTGAAGGGCGACGAGTCCTTTACCTTTACCGACTCGGCGGCAAAGATTGACGCGGCAAAAGAGTATAAGGATGTCCCGCTGGTAGTTTTGCTTGCGAATTCTCCGACGACAGTCCTTACGAGCAACTACACGCTGATCCGAACCTTCGATTCCGTGTATGCGGCGCCCGCGCAGAATGTGCTTGATGGGGATGCCGTGCAGTCGGCCCTTGATGAATCCGGCAAGTGCATTGTGTTTATCCCAACCGTGTCCGACTGGACCGATGGCCTTGACGTGGGCCAGACGCTTGAAACGCTCAAGTCCGAAACGGGTTGCGGTGACCCGCAGTATCTATTCGACTTCTATTTTGGCGGGTACTATCTTCTGTCGAATTAAGTCACTTGTTGCATAGGTGGATTTTACGGGCCGGATAAGGCGAGCTTTCGCCTTATCCGGCGTTTGGTTTCTCGAAGTTTTAGATCTCCATTGAATATGCCCCCGTATATGGGTACATGTTAGGCGAGGGTGGGGTAGTGTCGCGAAAGTTGGTGTAATGGACTCTTTAGCCCCTGTGTTCAGGATTCGGAATCTATTGCTTTCCTAGGCCGACTCCACTCTGTCGGCAATCTCAAGGTTGGATTCGACCATCTTCCCGGCGGTCCTTTCCAGCACGGCCCAGTCAACAGCGACTCAAACAACGGGAAAATTGAATTTGGCCCGGCTTGGGATTTTGATCTTTCGGCTGGTAATAGCTCAAATAATATTTGGGATAACCCTGTTGTCGGATATGAGAGATGGTATGCGCGAAGCAACGGGCTCGGTACCTCGTTCATGAGCGATCCGTACGTCTCTAGCGCCATCAACAAGTCAAAGAACGAGGTTATCCAGGCCCTTCGTTCCTATTTGAACGACGGTGAGCTGGACGCGGATATGAAGTCGATCTCCGATTCGTTGAGGATAGATTCCTTTATTTGGGGCCGTCAGAGTGAGTCGTATACAGATGTCCGATCCTGGCTGAACGCTCGTCTTGACTGGATTGAGCGCAACTAGGAACTTGAAAGTATCGCGCGCAATAGCTGGTGCTATTTTTGACTAGACTTGTCTGTGACGCCGGATTAACGTTGGGCTGAGGTCCGGCGAGGCGAATCTTTGCCTCGCCGGGCCGTTCTGTTTCGGGAGGCTTTGATGGGTGCGAGGCATAAAGTCATCGTTGGCTCTGCTGCTGCGGCGGCTCTTGTGATCGGCTTAGGGATGGCGCCTGTGCCGGTGCTTGCCGACGACAATTCCCCGCTCGTTGACGCAGTTGTTTCAACTGAGCGGCTGTCCGTGTCAGAGGTGGGTGCTGTTCCAAGCGATGAGGGGGGCCTAGGCGGTCCTGAGGCCGCTGTGGCTTCTCCCCAGGTGGATTCAAGCAATCTAGAGTCCGATGGGGCCAGCACTGGAGCTTCAGAATACCCGGCAGTGGATACGGATAAGCTAACAACGTATGCCATTGGCTCGAAAAAGGCGCCTGATAAGGTCATTGACCTTCCGGGCGGGTCGACATCAGCCGGGACTCGACCGCAGACATGGTCGAGCAACGGAACCGATGCCCAAGCATGGTCCTTGAAGACGGCCGATGACGGCCTCACGACTATCTACCACGCTGCTTCCGGTAAGGTCCTTGACGTCGAGTCCGCGAAGGCTTTCTCGGGAGCTAAGGTCCAGCTCTGGAACGACAATGGGACTCAAGCGCAAAAATGGATCTTGACCGCGGACGGCGCGTTCTTCAAAATCGCGTCTGCGCTTGATCGCTCTCTGGTACTCGATTTGCGCTGGGGCTCTACAGATAATGGAACTCCGCTTCAGCTATGGTCGGACAATGGCTCGGATGCGCAGCGTTGGTCGCTCAAAGCTGCGACAACTCGCCGGCAGCGTGCTGATGCCTTGGCTAAGGACAATGAAACCTCCATCGCCGATGGGACGTATACCCTCGGCTCCGTCCTTGCTGCTGGCAAGGTAGCAGATGCCCGCAGCGGGCTAACGGACAACGGGACTCCAGTGCAGACGTATCGTGGGAACGGCACCGACGCCCAGGTCTGGGCTGTTCGTCATGACAGCAACGGTTACGTGACTATTGTGCATGCCGCCTCCGGTAAAGTGCTCGATGTTCGCAACGGGGTGGCGAGAGCCCAGGCGGCAATTCAGCTCTACGAATCGAATGGCACCTGGGCCCAGAAGTGGATTGCCGTGTCGCGCGGCGATGGCTCCTTTAAGCTTCTCTCCGCACTCGATACTTCGCTCGCCGTCGACGTTAAATGGGGCTCTAAGGCTGACTGTGCTGAGCTTTGGCTCTATGAAGACAACGGCTCTGCAGCCCAGGGGTGGAGGCCCGCTGGGACAACGACCATGCGCATGAGGCTCGACGAGCTTGCTGAGGACAATAGGGCACTTATTGCCGACGGTACCTATGCCGTGAGGTCTGACCTTCTCCCCAGCCTCGTTCTTGATGCGCGAGCTGCGGGCACCGGGAACTGTACCGCCGTTCAGACGTACGCGGCCAACGAGACCGCGGCCCAGCAGTGGACTGTCGTCCACGATGCGAGGGGGTACGTGACCCTACAGAACGTCAACTCTGGCAAGGTGCTGGACGTGAGCGCTGGTAACGCCTCCAACGGCGCCGTCTTGCAGCTCTATCAGGGCAACGGAACTTACGCTCAGAAGTGGATCGTCGTTCGGTCGGGCGACGGGTTCAAGCTCCTCTCGGCGTTGCGCGAGGGGCTCGCGGTTGACATCCCCGCGGCGTCTACGGTTTCGCAGACGGCGATGCAGCTCTACGCCGACAACGGCACGGCTGCCCAGCGCTGGTACTTCTCGCCAGTAAAGAAAGCCAGTTGTTCCATGACGGCCGAGTTCGAGGGGAACAGCATCTTGCCGGTGAACCTGCGCAATGGCGATCGGTTCTTTGCGTTGCCTGCCTCGGCTACCGGTGATACTGCCAAGCTCTCATTCGGCGAGGATGTGTATGTGGGGCCGAATAAACTGAATGTTTCGGGTGGCTCTAATGCGACCTTGACGGATTGCCTCGGGGAGTCGTTCGCTGGGAATAATCGCGTCAGCTTTGTGTTGTATGACGCTAGCGGTAAAGAAATCTCTCGCGTCTTTGTTTTGAGGTCTTCGAGTGACTCGGTTTTCCTAAAGAGCGACGACCCCTCTGGTCACGGGCGTTCATGGGTTGAGTCGGATCCTGACCACAAAATCTCTGCGACCGGAACGCTGAGTTACGTGGGCGTTGATGGCAAGGTCGTGTATGACGGTAAGCTCACCCAAATCAAAGGCCGTGGCAACAGTACATGGGTCCAGTCTGCAAAGAAGTCGTATCAGATTAAGCTCGACAAGAAATGCGACCTTCTTCAAACAGGAAACAAGGACAACAAAAACAAGACCTGGACACTTATTACCGATTATCTAGACGGTACCTCGCTCAGGAACGCAACCGCATATGAACTTGCCCAGAGACTGGGTGTGCGCTCTGCGGTCGACTATGGTTTCGTCGACCTCTACTATGACGGTGAGTATCGCGGCTCGTACCTTCTTTGCGAGAAGGTGCAGATAAACAAGGGGCGCGTTGACATTTCCGAGCTCGAGAAAGAAAACGATGCCCTCAACCCCGATATTTCTGCCAAGCAGATCGTAACGGGCAAGAACGCGTATGGTCAGGATATCCGGTACGCAAATGGTGTGAAGAACCCTTCCGATATCTCGGGCGGTTATTTGATCGAGCACGAGAATCTGGAGTCGCGTTACACGGCGGAAAGCGCTTATTTCGGAGTTGAGGTCGTCGACGGCTACGTGCAGCACTTCGTGTGCAAGTCTCCGGAGGTCTGGTCGCGTGAAGAGGCCGAGTACGTGAGTTGCCTTTTCCAGGATCTGTTCGACGCGTGTCGCAACGGCGGGATCGTTCCCTCGTGGCGAGGTAGCCGACGGGCGGGTATGAGGACTGATGAGCTGCTGGACCTTGATTCGCTCGCGCGTCTCTATTGGGCGAATGAGATCATGAAGAACGGCGACGGACTGATATTCTCGTCAAATTATATTTATAAGGATAAGGGCCAGTCTTCGAAGCTGGTCTTTGGGCCTGCTTGGGACTTCGATTTATCCTCGGGGAACCCAAAGGTATTCGCCGGGGCTGAGGGCGTGAAGAAATCCGAGGGATGGTGGACACGCTCGGCGGGCATTGGGCTTGATCTGATGAGGAACCCGCAGATTCAGGCTGCTGTTGCTGCGCAAAAGAGCAGTTCGATCAATATCGCCAGGCAATTGCTCAACGGCGGCACCTTCGATTTGTTGGCAACTGGACTCTCGCGGTCCAAGGCTATGAATAGCATTGTGTGGGGTGCATCGGGGGAGGGCGCTTCGACTTTGCGCAGCTGGCTCAACGCTCGGCTTGACTGGATTGAGCGGAACTAGTTTCCCCGCTCGTGCCCGTCTGTTTTAATGTATCAAGGTAGCGATGGGGAATTAAAGGAGTGAACTATGAAGATGTTTGACTATCTGGTCGTTGGCGCAGGCCTTTCCGGCGCCGTGTTCGCCAATGCCGCGAAGAAGGCCGGCAAGTCGGTGCTCGTCATCGATCGACGCAACCACATCGCCGGCAACGTCTATACAGAGGATGTCGAGGGGATCAACGTTCACAAGTACGGGGCCCACATCTTCCACACCTCGATGAAGGATGTTTGGGAGTACGTGAATCGCTTTGCCGAGTTCAACAATTACGTGAACTCCCCGGTAGCGAATTTCCACGGCAACATGTACAACATGCCCTTCAACATGAACACCTTCGCAAAGATGTGGCCCGGCGTCGTCACGCCGGCGGACGCCCGAGCGAAGATCGCTGAGCAAGTGGCCGCAGAGGGGATCGGCAAGCCGGCAAATCTGGAGGAGCAGGCGCTCTCGCTCGTTGGCCGCGATATCTTCGAGACCCTGGTCAAGGGGTACACCGAGAAACAGTGGGGTCGCGACTGCAAGGAGCTCCCCGCGAGCATCATCAAGCGCCTGCCTTGTCGTTTCACCTATGACAACAACTACTTCAACGACCGCTATCAGGGCATTCCCATTGGCGGCTACACGCGGATGGTCGCGAACATGCTCGGGGGCATCGAGGTTCGCTGCGGCGTTGAGTACAAGGACTTGGTGGCCGAGCAGCCCGATATCGCCGCAAAGACCATCTACTGTGGCCCGATCGACGCTTTCTACGACTTCAAGCTGGGGACCTTGGAGTACCGTAGCCTCCGGTTCGAGTCTGAGCTCCTGGACGAGCAGGACCACCAGGGCGTTGCCGTGGTCAACTACACTGCCCGAGAGGTGCCGTATACCCGCATTATCGAGCACAAGCACTTCGAGTTCGGCACTCAGGAGAAGACCGTCATCACCCGTGAGTACCCTGCGGATTGGAAGCCGGGCGACGAGCCGTACTATCCCATCAACGATGCCCGCAACGAGGCTCTGTACAAGCAGTACGCAGAGCTTGCTGCCCAGGAAGGCGACGTTATCTTCGCCGGGCGTTTGGGCGGATACAAGTACTACGACATGGACAAGGCGATTGCGGCCGCGTTCGATCTCGTTCGCAGCGAGCTTAAGGTAGAGCCGACTGCTTAGCGGGCTCAATGATTTGATCTCGACGGCCGAGCTTCAGTCTTTCTGGAGTTCGGCCGTTTTCGTGCATTGGAAAGCCTTGCTGAATATACTCCCGCATATGGGTACACGTTAGGCAAGGGTGGCGAAGGCTCGTTGGACGAAGGGAGTCGTTATGGCTGACGTCAAGTTCTACAAGTGCGCGCATTGCGGGAACGTCGTGGCGGTCCTGGTCGACGGGGGAGTGACGCCCGTCTGCTGCGGAGAGCCCATGGGGCTGCTGCGGGCCGGCACGACCGACGGTGCGCACGAGAAGCACGTGCCCGCGGTTGAGCGCGAAGGCGACGAGCTGCGTGTGCGCGTGGGCTCGGTCGAGCACCCGATGCTGCCGGAGCACTACATCCAGTTCATCGCCGTCGCGTGCGAGAAGCGCCTGCAGGTGGCGCACCTGAAGCCCGGGGAGGCCCCTGAGGCCGTCTTCCACGTGCCCGCCGGCGCCACGGTGACGGTCTACGAGCTTTGCAACCTCCACGGACTTTGGAGCGCGGAGGCGTAGCTGACGTTCTCAAAGTAATCTAGACAGAAGCGCGACCGGGTGGATTTTCCCTCCCGGTCGCGCTTCTTCTTTTCGATTCTGTGCTGCTATTGCCGCTTACTTGGTGATCCAGAACTTGAGGAGCGGGAAGCTCACGACGACGGCGAGCAGGGTGTTGACCACAGAGGCGATGGTGCTCGCGAGCGCGGCGTCCATGCCGAAGGTGCCTTGGCAGAAACTCGTCACGTAGCCGGGGAGCACGAGGTTGACGACCACGATGAGCACGGCGAGGATTGCGTACTTCCACGCGGCGTCGCCGTAGCCGCCCTCAGACTTGAAGACCCACTTCATCTGGACAAAGAAGTTGACGACCTGCGCCATGACCTCGGCCACGAGGAAGGTGAGGAAGCCGCCGAGTCCGTTGGAGCCTGGGTCGGTGTAGTTGAAGATGAGGAACTGGAACGGCTGCGTGAGCTGCATCGTGTTGACGAAGAGCGCCGCGCCGCCGGCCGCGCACACGAGGCGCGTAATGGTCGAGATGTTGGACAGCACGTTGAACTTGATGAACTCCCAGATCGCCTGGTGCTCCTCGGTCCATGTTTTAAAGCTCATGATCGGTTTCCTTTCTGGCGGCTATTTAGACGTGGCGTTCTGGACAAGGTTGGCGACGAACTCGATGATGAAACGGAGGATGCCGATGATCCAGAAGCCGCGGATCTCCATGACGAGGGCGTCGACCATGCGCATGTTGACCATACCGTTGGTCATCTTCGCGAGCGCTCGCAGCGGCATGTTCCAAATGAAGAGCACGTTGAGGTTGGGCTTGCCGGACTTCTCGCTGTGCGACTTCATCGCCTTGAGCACGGCCCAGACGATCCAGAATAGGGGCGAGCGGCCGTGGTTGAGGTCGCGGAAGCACATGTTGCGCCCGATCGCCGGCCCCTCGTCGGGCACCGCGTGGCCGAGGAGCGCCTCGAAGGAAGCGTCGTCCACGGCGAGGACGTCTGCGGACTCGTAGGAGCTGACGTCGCGGCCCTCGTATGGGTCGGGGGCGCCGGTGCCGGCGACCTCGAGCGTCGCCCTCAGGCGGAGGTCGCGGCTGCTCGCACCGATGCGCAGCTCGTACGCGCCGCCCTCGGTCTCCCAGGAGCCGGTGCGGTCGTTGAAGTAGCGGAAGGCTTTGTCGTCCAGGGGAATCGTGACCTCGCGGGACTCGCCGGGGGCGAGCTCGACGCGCGCGAAGCCCTTGAGCTCTTGTTCCGCGCGGAAGACCTGGTGGTCGGGCTTGGCCACGTAGAGCTGCGCAACCTCGGCGCCGGCGACCTTACCTGTGTTCGCGACGGTGAAACTCACGCCGCTCGCGGTGGCCTGCAGGTCGCTGTAGGCGAAGGTCGTGTAGCTGAGCCCGTAGCCGAAGGGGAACGCGACCTCGCGACCGGCGGTGTCGAAGTAACGGTACCCGACGTAGATGCCCTCGCGGTACTGGGCCTGCTTCTGGTCGGAGGGGTAGCCGGCGGAGGAGGGCACGTCTTCCCAGCGTAGGGGCCAGGTCTCGGCGAGCTTGCCGGAGGGGCAGACCTTGCCGGTGACGACGTCGAGCGCGGCGCCCGCGCCCGCCTGCCCGCCGAGCGCGCAGTAGAGGACCGCGGGGGCGTCCTGCATCCAGTCCGACTCCACGCACGAGCCGGCGGAGAGGAGCGCGACCACGTTGCAGTTGGCCTCAGCGACGGCGTGGAGGACGTCCACCTGGTTCTGGTTGATGCGCATGCTCAGGCGCTCGGCGCCCTCGGACTCCGCGACCTCGTCGAGCGCGAGCGCCATGAGGACGACGTCCGCGCGGCGGGCGAGGTCGACCGCGGCCGCGAGCTTCTGCTCGTCGGCGCCGCCGTGGCGCTCGAAGCCGGGCTCGTAGCCCACGAGGTCGAGCCCCGAGCCCGCGGTCGTGTCCAGGAGGGAATCGACCTTGGTCGAGTTCACCGCCGAAGAGCCCGCGCCCTGGTAACGGGGCGTCTTCGCGAAGTCGCCGATGAGGGCGACCTTCGTGTGCGCCGGGAGCGGCAGGAGGGGGGATCCGCCTTCGCTGGCGGGGTCGTTCTTGAGGAGCACGCAGCCCTCGGCCGCGGCCTTGCGCGCGAGCTCGTGGTGGGCCTCCGCGTCGAAGCTGCTCGAAGCCGCCTCGACCGCCGCCCGCGTCGCGAGCGCGACCTCGATGGCCTCGTCGACGCGCGCGTCGATCTGCTCGGTGGTCACGCGTCCGTCGCGGAACGCGGCCATGAGGTCGCGGACGGAGGACTTGCCGGGGGCCGGCATCTCGAAGGTCGAGCCCGCGGCGACGCCCGCCGCGTGGTCGTTCGATCCTCCCCAGTCGGTGACGACGGCGCCGTCGAAGTCCCACTCGTCGCGCAGAATCTCGCTAAGCAGGTGCTCATTCTCGTTCGCGTACACGCCGTTGACCAGGTTGTACGAGCTCATGATGCTCTTGGGCGCGGACTCGCGGGTCACGATCTCGAAGCCGGTGAGGTAGATCTCGCGCAGCGTGCGCTCGTCGACGACGGAGTCGGACGCCTGGCGGCGGGTCTCCTGGGAGTTCACCGCGAAGTGCTTGGGGCACGCGGCGATGCCCTGCGACTGGATGCCGCGCACGTAGGCGGCGGCCATCTTGCCAGAGAGGTAGGGGTCCTCGGAGAAGTACTCGAAGTTTCGGCCGCACAGCGGGTTGCGCTTGATGCAGAGGCCTGGGCCCAGAAGGACGTTCACACCTTGCGCCACGGCCTCCTCGCCCATGGCTGCGCCGATGCGCTCGCCGAGCTCCTCGTCCCAGGTGTTCGCCACGGTGACGGCGGTTGGGAAGCAAGTCGCGGGCTCAGAGCCGTTGAGGCCGAGGTGATCGGCCGCGCCCGCCTGGTGACGCACGCCGTTGGGCCCGTCGGAGAACTCGATTGCGGGGATGCCGCGCTCGGGCAGCGGCCAGCTCCCGAAGGTTGTCTTGCCCTGGAGGAGCTCGCACTTCTCTTCGAGCGTGAGCTTGCCGATGATGTCCGCGTGCTTCATGCGTGTCCCTTCGCGCCGGTTTTACGACTCTGATGGTAGGCCGAAGGGTGCCTCGTGGTGCGCGGCGTGGCACGATATGCGCCAAGGGGGACATAATCGGTCGCGCTCCTCGTCGCGCGAGGCGATTTGAATGACGCCCGCGCCGGGGCGAGTCGCGGCGGCGCGGGCGGGGAGGGGTCAGGTCGGCTCTGCTGCTACACGGACAGGTATAGGTTCTTGCAGCGTCCGACGTTGACGGACGGCACCGCGTAGCGCAGCCCGAGGACGCCGGGGCTGCAGATGTCGTCGAGCCAGTCCTCGAGCAGGTCCTCGTAGCTCGGCTCGTCCTCATCGTCCTCATCGTCGTCGGCGTCATCGAGCGGCCAGCCGAACTGATCGTCCAGGTGACCGAGAAGCACGGCTGCGGGCATCGGCTCGGCCGCATGGCCGTCGCCGTCCTTGCTCGAGCTGAGCCTGTCCGCGAGGCTCTCCTCTGCGTCGAAGAGCTCTGCTATGACCTCGTCGGGGGTCCTGGAGTCGGATTTGCGGGGCGTGTCGGAATCGGATTTGCGTGCCGCGTCGCGTCTGGGGCCCTCCTCGGAACTCGCGGCCTCGCTTTGAGCTGAGCCGGCGTCCTGCTGAGCGCCGCCGCTGCTCGCGGGCGCCTGCGCGCCTTCCGACGCGCGCGACTGCGCCGCGCGCCTCCGCGCGAGCTCGGCCACCGCATCGAGCAGCGGCTCGCTGTCCACCTGGTTCTCGCCGATGTACAGAAGCACGGTCTTCTCGCCGTAGCCGGTTGGGGGCAGCCCCTCCGGCTCGGGGATGACCTCGATCGCAAGGTCGGCTTCGGGGTAATAGATGCTCATGCTCGGCTCCTTCGTCTCGCCGCGGTCAGTGGTGAGGGCGAGGATACCGGGGCGAGTACTCGCGGTGTCTTCCCGATGCCTTGCGGCTAACTCCTGCGCAGGTCGACCGAGTGTTTCGATTATTTATGGGACGAATTCTCGGTGAGCGGTCAAGTTTCTCCCCTGAGCGTTGAAACAGCCATCAAAAATGCGCTTATCTTCCGCGCTTGCCTTGCCGATAGCTGACGGATAGCTGACGATTCGTCATACTTCTAATGTTGAATTGGCGTCGAAAACCGGATCTGGTACATGAATCTAACAACTATTTGCAGCGTTGGCCTCGCGGCCACTGTGCTTGTGTGCGGCATGGACGTGTTCTGCGCGGCTACTGCCAAAAAACGCCTTTATGCGAGCGATATCGTGTGGGCGTTGCTCTTCGCCGGCGTCCAGGCGTTCGTCTTTGTGTGGTCGGCGCAAGGCCTGGTCGAGGCGGACGAGGGGGCGCTCACGCTCATGTCGGTCGTCGTCCTCGACATCGCGTGCCTCGCGGCGGCGCACCTCTCGCTCTCACGCCGTGCCGCGTCGGGCAGGCTGATGCTCGCCGCGGCGCCCTCGGACTGGACCGCTTACCGCGTGGTCTCGATCTTCGTCGCGCTGACCGCGCTCGCCGCTGCCGCGGCCCTGTGCGTGCTCGCCGTTGAGCTCCCGCACAACTTCGCGCTCGAGCGGGTCAACGCACGCACGGTCTTCGTCGAGTGGGAGCTCCTGTACGCCGCGCTTGTGGGCCTCTACTTCCTGGGGCAGCGGCACGCGGTCTTGCCCTCGCTCGTCCCGGTGGCGAGTATGGGCATCGGCGTGGCCGAGCATTTCGTGTTCCTCTTTAAGGGGCAGCCGATCCAGCCGGGAGACATGCTCGCCATCGGCACAGCGGCCGCGGTGTCGGACGGCTACGTGTACACGCTGTCCGCTCAGTGCCTGTGGGGGCTCACCGCAGGCGTGGCGGCGCTGCTTGTGTGCGTCGTGTTGGCGCGCTTTCGCCGCCGGCCCGAGCACTTCAGCGACGCGTGCTTCTCGCCTGCCCACAGGAACGCGGGCATCCTTGCGAACGCGATCGCCGGCGCGGCCGTGCTCGCGTGCATCGTGTCGAACGTGACCGGCGTGGACTACTGTTCCTCGTACGGCATCACCATCAACTCCTGGTACATCGTGGAGAGCTACTCGACCCAGGCCTACATCCCCGCCTTCATCGCCGCCTGCCAGCTCATGCAGCCGACGAAGCCCGAGGGCTACAGCGCGAAAAGGGGGGAGAAGCCCTTCTTTCCAGCTATGAGGCGGCCTACGACTCGTCCGACGACGCGCTCGGCCTCGCCCGCGGCGCCGCGGAGGCGCAGTTCGCCCAGGAGCGCCCGAGCGTGGTCGCCGTGATGAACGAGACGTTCTCCGACCTTTCCATCTTCGACGGCATGCACGCGGGCTACACCGGGCCCGAGTACTTTAACTCGATGGCCGACTGCGCGCGGCGCGTCTACCAGACCGACTACGTCGTGTGGGCCAACTACGACATCGCGGGGTGCGACCAGGTCAGCGAGGTGGACGACGTCTCCGCGAGCTTTTTGGCCTCGGAGGTGGCGCAGCTCATCGGCGCGCCGCTCACTTCTTTCTAGAAGGCGCACATCGAGCTGCGGCGCGCCCTCCCGGAGATCAGCGCGGCGTGCTACGAGGACGCGGCGGGCGGATGGTTCTTGCCCAGCGTCGACTGCGGCATCGATGCGACTGACCAGGCGCGCGCCGACTTCGCGACGATGCAGTTCTACGACCTGTTCCGCGACGGGC
Source organism: Coriobacteriia bacterium (assembly GCA_003150175.1). GTDB lineage: Bacteria > Actinomycetota > Coriobacteriia > Coriobacteriales > Atopobiaceae > Paratractidigestivibacter. The sequence continues at coordinate 31,033 of QAKZ01000001.1, read as the reverse complement.
AGGGGATCTACAGCTCCCAGCTGCAGGACGAGCCGAACGTCGACCCCGTGGCGAGGTAGGGCGCGGGGCGCGCTGGGCTGATGCCGGCCTACCTTCTGCGCGTGCGGGCGATGAGCTTGGTGTAGACGTGCTCGCACATCCACGGCTCGGTCGAGAGGCGCGCCACGTCGTCGAGCGGGGCCCAGCGGACCCCGGCGTTCTCGTCGGGCGCGATGCGCAGGGGCTCCGTGGGGTCGGCGACCACGAGGTAGGTGACGTTCAGGTGCGCGTGCGAGGGCACCCACGCTCCGCGGCGCATGTGGCCGGCGACGGGCAGCGCCTCGAGCGAGAGGATCGGGGAGCCCGTCTGCGCGGGCACGACACGGCCGCCTGCGACGCCCGTCTCTTCCTCGAGCTCGCGCAGCGCGACCGCCGCGAGGTCGCGCTCGCCGTCGGCGTGGCCGCCTACCCAGCTCCAGCTGTCGTAGATCTTGTGGTAGACGAGAAGCGCCTGCTCGCCCTGCGCGTCGACCGTCCAGGCGGAGGTCGTCAGGTGTGCCGGCGAGGTGCGCACCCATACCTCGGGGTCGCAGGCGAGCCTTTGCAGGAACAGCTCGCGGTCGGCGGCCTCCTGCTCGCAGCCGGGCTCGAACGCCTCGATGTCGTCGATGAGCGCCATGGTGCTCCTCTCGCTATACGAAAATCGCCCGCGGCAGGGCGTGTGGTCCTGCGGCGGGCGGCATTGCCCGTGCGATCGATCCGCCGTAATGGGCGATGTGCGTCCCTTAGAGGGTATCTTACCAGCTCAGCAGCTCGTAGCCGTCGTCGGTCACGACGAGCTGGACCTCCCACTGCGCGGAGTCCGAGCCGTCGGCGGTGCGCACGGTCCATCCGTTGGGGTCGTTCATGTTGATGCCCGGCGCGCCGGCGTTGACCATGGGCTCGATGGTGAAGCACATGCCCGGAACGAGGACGGGCCCTTCTCCCGGCTCGCCGACGAACCCGACGAAGGGGTCCTCGTGGAACTCGAGGCCGATGCCGTGGCCGCCGAACTCGCGGACCACGTTGAAGCCGGCGGCCTCGACGCACTCCTGGACGGCGTGGGACATGTCGCCGAGGTGGACCCAGGGCTTGACGGCGGCGAGGCCCGCCTGGACGGACTCGCGCGTGACGTCGACGAGGCGGCGGCGCTCGTCGGAGACCTCGCCGATGCAGAACATGCGGCTCGAGTCCGAGAAGTAGCCGTCGAGGATGGTCGAGCAGTCGATGTTCACGATGTCGCCCTCGCGCAGCACGTCGTCGTCGGAGGGGATGCCGTGGCAGACGACGTCGTTGATGGAGGTGCAGACGCTGTTGGGGTAACCCTCGTAGTCGAGGTCCGCGGGGATGCCGCCGTGCTCGACGGTGTAGTCGTGGATCCACTGGTCGATCTGGGCGGTGGTCACGCCCGCGGCGATACGCTCGCCGACCATGTCGAGCACGCCGATGTTGATTGCCGCGGAGCGCTTGATGCCCTCGATGTCCGCGGGGGTCTTGAGCAGGCCGCGGGGCATAACCTCCTCGCCCTCGGTCGCCAGGCGGTCGAGCCGCTGGTCGAACGCGGCGTGGCATTTCTTGTACTTCTTTCCGGAGCCGCACCAGCAGAGGTCGTTGCGGCCGGGCACGATATCGTTGTCATACATGGCTAACATCCTTTCTTCCGAGGTCAGTATGACACGATGGGGGCCGTTGAGCCCCATTCGTGGCAAATTAACGCTGCTTCGCGCGACGCCATCACTGGGTGACAGTCATTGGCTGATGGGTGGCACCAAAAGCTGCACGCAATGACTGTCACCGAGTGAGGGTCTGGTAATGTTATGCGGGAATGCGACGGGGGAGGGGATTTGGAGCTTACGAGAAGGGCGTTTTGCTCGGCGTGGGCGCGGCGCTGCTCGCCGGGTGCGCGCCGTCTGCGCAGGGTGACGCCGACGCGACTGAAGGCCGCCCGGCGCTCACCATCGGCCGCGACAACTATCCCCCGTTCTGCTACTTGCGGGGCCCTACATGCAGTTGCGCCAGGTTGTGGCCGTTATGCCCGAGAGCGACATCCGCACGCTCGCCGACCTCAGGGACAAGGTCGTGGCCGTGCAGGTGACCACGAAGCTCGAGGAGATCTTCCTCTCCGGCGAGGATAAGCGCATCCCGCTGCTCGGCAAGGTCTTCTCGCTCGAGGACCGCAGCCTGCTTTACCCCTCGCTCGGTAAGGGCTACGTCGACGCCATCGCCGGGCACGAGGCGTCGATCCTCTAGTACGAGAAGGACTACGACGTCAAGTACCGGATCCTCGACGAGCCGCTGATCGTGGTGGGCGTCGGCTACGCCTTCGCGAAGCAGGACGACCGCGGCATCGCGGAGGCGCTCGATTCCGCGCTGCAACAGATGCACGACGACGGGACGCTGCGGGACATCGTTGGCCGCTACTTCGACGATCCCGACGACTTCCTGGTGGTGAGCGCATCCGATGACTGACCCGGCAAAGAAGAAGCCCGGCCTTCGCATCGTGGCCGTCGTCGCGGGCGGTCTCGCCGCCGTCGCTGTCGCCTCGTCGATCGCCATCCGGAGCGCCTACGAGGGCGTCGAGTCGCGCGCGTTCTCGACCATCGATTACATCAGGCAGCAGAGCCTCACCTACGAGTCCTACAACCACGCGACCTCCATGAAGTCGACCATGCGCGCGCTGGAGAACGCGACGAACCTCGCGCGGGAGATCGCGGGCGACGGCGACACCGACCCACAAAAGCTCGCCGATTACGCCCGCGACCTGCGCGTGACCGGCGTCATCGTCCTCGATGCCGATGGGCGCGTGGCGAGCGAGTACACGACCGACGGCGTGGGCTCGGCCCAGCTCGTCGACGAGCTGTCGCGCGGGGCGCTGCTCGACGTGGCCCAGAACGGCTCGAAAGTCTACGGATCGGCTGTCACCCTGCCCGACGGCGGGCGCGTCGACGTCGACGCCGCGTGCCGCGAGGACGCGCCCGGCATCGTCGTCTCGCTCTACCACACGAGCGCCGACTTCGCGAACCGCTACACCCTCACCTTGCAGAACCTGCTGTCCGGGTACTCCACCGAGGACAACGGCACCGTGGACATCGAACAGGGCGCCCGCGTCGTCGCCTCCAACGACGAGTCGGTGGCCGCCGGCTCCGGCTCCGAGGTCCTCGGCAGCCTGAAGAGGCGCTGCGCTGCGCATAAGCTCACGTTCTTCCGCAGCGGCGGGCAAGATTACCTCGGTACGCTCGCCCATGCGTGCGACTACTACGTCTACATCTACACCCCCGCGTCTTCGTTCGCCCGCGGCGCGGTCCTCGCAGGCGCGGCGACCCTCGCGTTCTACGTCGCCGCGGTCGCCGGCATGGCTTCTTCGCGCTGGCGCGTGGAGCACCGCTTCCTGGAGCAGGCCATCGAGTAGGAGCACGAGTACAACGAGAAGCTCGCGCGCGCTGCCGAGGAGGCCCAGAACGCGAACACGGCGAAGACCGAGTTCCTGCGGCGGATGAGCCACGATATCCGCACGCCCATCAACGGCATCCGCGGCATGATCGAGATCGCCGACTCTGCGCTCGACGATCTCGAGCGCCAGGCCGAGTGCCGGCGAAAGATCTGGGACGCCTCGGGCTTCTTGCTCGAGCTCGTCAACTCCGTGCTCGACATGAACAAGCTCGAGAGCGGCACGCTCGAGCTGGAGAGCAAGCCCTTCGACCTTTTGCACCTCGTGCGCGGGGTGGCGAGCGTCGTCGACGCCCAGGCCAGGGCCGCGGGCATCCAGGTCATCGTGGACACCAACGGCGTCGAGCACCGCTATGTGGTCGGCAGCCCCGTTCACGTGCGCCAGATGATCGAGAACATCGCCGGCAACGCCGCCAAGTACAATCGCCGGGGAGGCCGCATCGACCTTGCGCTGCGCGAGCCCGCCTTCGACGGCGAGCGCGCTACGTATGTGTTCACCTGCTCGGACACCGGGATCGGCATGAGCGAGGAGTTCCAGCGCCGCGCCTTCGACCCCTTCGCGCAAGAGACCTCCGAGGCGCGCACCGAGTACAAGGGCACAGGCCTCGGCCTCTCCATCTGCCGCGAGATCGCCGAGCAGATGGGCGGCGGCATCGAGCTTTCGAGCAAGAAGGGCGAGGGCTCGACCTTCACCGTCGCGTTCGTCCTTGCCGTGGACGAGGCGGGCGCGCCCGTCCAGGAGGCTCCGGCCGCCGGCGAGGGCGGCATCGAGGGCCTGCGTGCCCTTCTTGTCGAGGACAACGACCTGAACATGGAGATCGCCCGGTTTATGCTCGAGCGCGAGGGCGTCATCGTGGACGAGGCCGAGAACGGCCAGGTTGCGGTGGCCAAGTTCCTCTCGTCGCGCCCGGGCACCTACGACGTCGTCCTCATGGACATCATGATGCCCGAGATGGACGGCCTCGAGGCCACCCGGCGCATCCGTGCGCTCGAGCGTGCGGATGCCAACAGCGTGAAGATCTACGCCATGACCGCCAACGCCTTCGCCGACGACGTCGCCCGCTGCCGCGAGGCGGGCATGGACGACCATCTGGCGAAGCCCCCGGACAGCAAGGCCCTCGTGGCCGCGCTGAGGAGGGTGTGCGGGTGATCTGGGCGTGTGCGCCGCGGACAGAGGGGCGCTTATTCGGCGTGACCGCCCCGCGCGCGTCGCGAAGCCGCCCGCTTGCGATCAATCTTTCGATTACGGCGCCCTCCCCGCGGGATCGGTCGTGCTCTGCGCTATCCTTAGCGTTGTTTGCACAGCGCCCTGGCCGCGACTGCGCAGGGCCGGGAAATCAATGGACACAAAGGGAAGTTCCCTATGAGCGAAACCGATGACCACGTGGTGCGGATGACCCGCTTGGAGGCCGACGAGGAGGTCCTCAAGTACAGCGACCTCTACCCGGTGGTCGAGATCCTCGATCGGAAGACCCTCGAGGACACCGACTACTGCATCATGTGCGGGAATTCCTGCCCCTGTATGCGCAAGGTCGCGCTCGACGTCCTCGACAACGGCGGGGAGCAGACGAGGTCGCTTCGGATGGGCGACGACTGCCACCGAGCGACGGCGCGCTACGTCGAGGTCGATGGTGAGCCGCGCGTGTTCTTCTTTGCGCAGCCGCTCGATGTCAACGGTGACGGCAAGGTCATGGGCGAGCTTCTGTACCACGACGCGCTCTCCGGGGTCTACAACCGGCGCTTCTACGAGGACAGGCTTCGCCACCAGTTCATCGCCGCCGGCGTCGCGATCTTCGACCTCGACGACTTCAAGCTGGTCAACGACACGCTGGGCCACCATGCCGGCGACCTCGCCATCAAGGCGGCCGCGCGCGCCATACGCTCCTGCATCCGCGACACCGACATGCTCGTGCGCTACGGCGGCGACGAGTTCGTGCTCGTCTTGCCGGGGATCGGCCGCGACGACTTCCGCAACAAGCTCCGGACCCTCGCCCGCAAGGTGGCAGAGACGACCGTCCACGGCTACCCGACGCTCAAGCTCGCGGTGTCGGTGGGCGGCGTGCTCGCGGCCGGGCGCACCATCAAGGACTCCGTGCGCTCCGCGGATAAGCTCATGTACCGCGCCAAGCAGCACAAGGAGGCCGTGGTCACCGAGGCTGACCTGCCGAACCTGCCCGAGTACCACAAGCCGCTCGTGCTCATCGTCGACGACTCCGAGATGAACCGCGAGATCCTGCGCGAGATGCTCAAGGACGACTACGACATCCTTGAGGCGGCCTCCGGCGAGGACGGCCTCGAAGCGATCCGCCAGCACGGGGAGCTCATCTCGCTCGTGTTGCTCGACATCATGATGCCCGGCATCAACGGCTTCGAGGTGCTCTCGCAGATGTCGCGCGACGGCATCATCGACGACATCCCCGTCATCATGATCTCGAGCGAGGACAAGCAAGAGGCCGTGCTCAATGCCTACGAGCTGGGCGCCTCCGACTACATCAGCCGCCCGTTCGACATCCGCGTCGTGCGCCACCGCGTGAGCAACATCATGCATCTCTACGCCAAGCAGCGCCGGCTGTCCTCGCTGCTCTCGCAGCAGTTCTACGAGCGCGAGCGCGAGAGCCGCATGCTCGTCGACATCATGGCGAGCTCCATGGAGCTGCGCAATGGCGAGAGCGGCCTGCACGTCCTGCACATCCGCAACCTGACCGAGATCCTCCTCGAGCGGCTCGTGCAGAAGACCGACAAGTACGAGCTCACCGGCGCCCGCCGCTCGACCATCGCCATGGCCTCCACGCTGCACGGCATCGGCAAGATGGCCACCCCCGACGCCATCCTGAACAAGCCCGTGCGCCTGACCGCCGAGGAGTTCGAGGTTATGAAGACGCACGCCGCCATCGGCGCGCAGATGCTCGAGAACCTCAACCAGTACAAGGACGACGCGCTCATGCAGACGGCTAAGGCCATCTGCCACTACCATCATGAGCGCTGGGACGGCCGCGGCTACCCCGAGGGGCTCAAGGGCGACCAGATTCCCATCGAGGCGCAGGTCGTGAGCGTAGCCGACGTCTACGACGCGCTCACGAGCGAGCGTGTGTACAAAAAGGCGATCCCGCACGAGAAGGCCATGCGGATGATCGCGGACGGGGAGTGCGGCGCCTTCAACCCGCTGCTCATGGAGTGCCTCGTCGACGTCGGCGACCGCATCAAGGACGATATCGGCCGCGAGCTGCCCCCCCTCAAGGCTGCAGTAGTCTGAGCGCAAATAAGAACTGACGCGGCATCCGCCGCTCGCACATACACTTGATCCTGACCAAGGAGTCACATCCATGGACGTTCGCAATGCGTACAAGAAGATCGGCGCCGACTACGACGGCGTGCTCAACCGGCTCATGAGCGAGGCGCTCGTCGAGCGTTTCGCCGGCAAGTTCCTCGAGGGCGACAGCTTCCCCAAGCTCAAGGAGGCGCTCGCGGCGGGCAACGCCAGGGACGCCTTCCTGGCCGCGCATACCCTCAAGGGCATCTGCCAGAACCTCGGGCTGACGAACCTCTATGAGCCGACGTACGCGATCACCGAGGAGCTCCGCGGCGGCGAGATGGGCCGCGCGCCCGAGATGTTCCCCGCCGTCGAGGAGCAGTACCAGGCCATTGTCGAGGCGTTCGGCGAGGAGTAGGCGTCGGTCAAATAGGCTTGACTCCTGTCGGGTGACCGAGTGGTCGTAACCAGTAGATGTTTGATATTGATCAGACTCAAGAAACCTGACGAGAACTCTCGAGACAACTGCGGAATCTTGAATTGAATATAGCGTTAAGGTTTTCTTCAAGCTAGAATCCTGAGTAAAGATTGCCTAATCGCAGCAACCGCGCGGCGCTGGCCGCGGGCCTCTCGCTCTCGCTCGGCCTCTCGCTCTGCCTCGCGGCTCCCGTGGCCGCGCACGGCGCTGGGGATGGGATGGCGGGCGCGCTCGGCGCCCGCGTGGCGTATGCGGCGCAGGACGCCTCCGGGGTCGCAATGAGCGGCATGGACACCTCCTCCCTCGGCGGAGGCGCCTTCGACGCGGCGACCGTCATCGGCCTCGGTGGCCGGACGCTCTACGCCGATGTGACGGTCAACGGCCAGAAGGCCAACAAAGACCCGCTCACCTACACCTTCGACAACGCATCCGACGCGGCGGGCGTCGTCCAGCTCAAGGCGGACGCCGGCTACATCGCATCGCACAGCGGCGGCGTCGCGCTCGACTTCTATACCAAGGACGGCGACGCGAAGAGCCCGGTCTACTCCGCGAACGTCTATGCCGTGTGCATGACGGTCGACGGACAGCCCGTGGGCGGCGTCGCCGACTCGATGGTGGCCATCCGCACCGCACCGGCGGGGCAGGAGACCTCGCCGATCGCCGCGCCGCGCTTGGTCTCGCGCGACGGGGCGACCTACCGTCTCAAGGGCGGCGCGAGCAAAGCCGCGCCCGTGCCCAGGGACGGCGTCCTCTACGTCGACTACGAGCGGACCTCTGCCACGGGCACCGCGGCGAGCGTCGCCTACGTCGACGAGGTCGGCAACGTGCTAGACTCCGAGCCTTTGGGCACCGTGGAGCCCGGCAAACCCCAGACCTACACCGTGCGCGACAAAATCGAGGCGAACGGGTACTACTGGCGCCCGATCATCGGATCTGCCGGCACGGTCACCGTCTCCGCCGAGCAGCCCGACGCCACCGCGCGCTGTGCCCGCGGCGCGTCTACCGAGAAGCGCGACGTCAAGGTCGTTTACGTCGCTGAGGACGGCCGTCAGCTCATGGCGGACTCCGTCTCGGTTGGGGCGGCGGGCTACAACTACGCCCCTGCGCGCGTGTTCTCGCAGGCAGGCGAGTCCGGCGTCCTGCAGTATGAGCTCACCGGCGCCGTCGACGACGCCGGGAGGACCTACTCCGCCGACGAGGCCGCATCCCTCGCGCTTTCCTATGGAGGAGCGTCCACCTACACCCTCACGTACCGGACCCAGAAAAACGAGCTCACCTATGCCGTCAACCTCGCGCTCGTCGCCCCTGACGGCAACGGCAACATCAGCGTGAGCGTCACCGACTCCAAGTCCGCGACCTTCTCGGAGGACGCGGGCGCGAGCATCGAGCTGCCCTCGACCATCCAGAAGGACGGCTATACCTACACGCTCCAGGGCCCCTCGAGCTATTCGTACGCCTGGGGCGACCACGGGACCGGCCGCCTGAACGCGGACACCGCCTACTACGTGCGCTCCGATGTGAAGGCGCCCGCAGCCTATGACGTCACGGTCCGCTACGTCGACGCCGTCACGGGCAACGTCCTCGGCACCTCGACGCAGTCCTGCGACCCGGCGGGGGAGCCCCTCTCCATCACGGGGCCCGAGACCGTTGACGCCGACGGTGTCACCTACGCGCGGCTTTCTGGCCAGGAGGCCGCGATCTCGCACGGCTACTACGCCCCCTACCGTACCTACACGATCTACTACGCCGTGCCCGGCGCGCTCGCCCAGGGCAACACCACCGTTCACCGCACCGTGGTTACGGACGGCGGAGTCACGTACTACATCGTCGACGGGACCGATGGCGGCGTGACCGTCAACCGCGGCGCCACGGGCGGCAACGGTGGCTTGGCCGCCACTGCTCCCTACACCACGCTGACCGGCGGCAACGCCGACGGCGGCAACGGGGCGGGCGGCGCTGGCGGCACCAGTGTCGGTTCCGCGGACCAGGGCGAGCCGCTGGCCCCCAACGGCAACACCGCCGACGAGGAGCGCATCGACGACGACCAGACGCCTCTGGCCGGTGCCGAGGCGAGCCGCGGCCTGCCCGTGTGGGCCTACGGCGTCGGCGCCGCTGTCCTGGCGGCGGTCGTGGCGCTCCTTGCCCTTCTTGCTAGGAAGCGCCGTACCTCCGAGAACGAGGAGGCGTAAGCGATGTCCAAGAGGAACGACGATATGCGCAACAACCGCAACGACAAGAACAACAAGCCTGGCCTTGCAAAGAAGGTTTACGCCATCGCGATGTCCGTGATGATGGTCGTCTCGCTGTGGCCCGCGAACGCCGGCCTCGCCGTGGCCGATGAGCTCGCGGCGGCTGTGAACGGCGACGGGACCGCCGCGGCGACGCCCGCCGTGCCGCTTGAGGCCGACTCGACGGTCGAGCCGGAGACGAAGGGCGCCGACGAGGCCTCCGCAGCCCCCGGCGCCGACGCCGGCGATGCCTCCGATGCGGCAGCTGGAGATGAGCCCGCCGACGCCGCGCCTGCCGTGCCCTCGTTCGCTGAGCACTCCGATGCCGCTGCTCAGTCGAGCGAGGCGCAGGCGAGGGCCGTCGCCGAACAGGGCGCGGCCGCGAGCCCCACGGGCTTCGTCCCGGGTCAGTATGGTAACTACACCTACTCGGTTAACACGACCAAGGACGCCTTCACCGCCACGGGCGAGTTCAGCCAGTTCCGTGACCCGCAGGCCGAGTCCACGCTCGGCGTTGCGGGCGACTTCCACATCACCGCGTTCAACGAGGCGGCGAACAACTGCCACGTCTACGGCAACGTCCTCGCGAAGACGCTCAACGGCGGGAACAACTTCGGCCTGCGCGACGACTTCTTCAACATCTACAACTACTACGGCCTGACCTACGTCCAGAAGCTCAACAACTCGACGGGCAACCTCGACGGCCGTACCAACGGCACCTTCGTCGTAGGCAACGACAACAAGTTCGAGGCCGTGGACAACGGGAGCCGCCTCTCCATCAACGGAAGCAAGCGCGACACCCCGCAGAACTTCATCCAGGACGCCGACTCCGCGTCCGCGCCCTTCATCGACATCGACGCCGTGTACGCGGACTCGCTCTCCCGCTCCGCCTCCATGGCGGTCGTCGCCGACGTGGGCGTGTCCAAGAAGATCGAGGGCAACCACGCCACGCTGACCTACAGCGCCGAGAAGGGCTGCGCCTACACTTCCATGACGGCCTCCGAGCTCAACGGCATCGGCGACCAGATGATCATCGACGGCATGAACTCCAAGGGCCAGTGCTCGATGGTCATCAACGTCGACATGCAGGGGCAGAGCACCGTCACCATCCCCCGCACACGGCTCATCATCGACGGAAAACAGGCAAGCGGCGGCGAGATCGATTACGACACCGGCTTCGTGCTCTTCAACTTCTACAACGCCGGCCGCGGCACGACGATCAACATCGGAGAGGCGGTCGCGAGCGCGCTCGCCCCCGATGCGAACATCAACCTCACGAACGGCAATGCGTGCGGTACCTACATCGGCTACAACGTTACCGCTTCCGCCGAGTCCCACGCGCGTCCCTTCCACGGCAAGCTCGAGCCCGTCGTCGACGGCGTGAGCGTGACCAAGCAGTGGCTCGACGCGTACGGCAACGCCGAGGCCGATTCCGCGCACAGCAAGCTGAGCGTCGAGGCGCAGCTCTATCAGTCCAAGGACGGCGGCGAGTGGGTCGCCTATGGGGACCCCGTCGAGCTCAACGCCGCGAACAAGTGGACCTACAACTGGACCGGTCTGCCAAAGAAGGACGTCGACGGCAATTCCTACGGATCGAGCTATGAGTACAAGGTCGAGGAGGTCAAGGACTCCATCCCCGCGGGCTACTCGCAGGAGGGCGACGCCGTGCGCAAGGGCGACACCTGGGTCCTCACCAACCGCCGCGACGCCGTCGGCAAGCTGAGCGTGAGCAAGGCCTGGGACGACTTCGACGACGCCGACCAGATTCGCCCGGACTCCGTCACGGTCGAGCTCGTGCGCCAAGCGCCCGGCGCGGATGACGAGGTCGTCGACACCAAGGAGCTGAACGCCTCCAACAACTGGTCGGCCTTCTGGGACCAGCTTCAGCTGACCAACGCCTCCGGCAACGCCTGCACCTACACCGTACGCGAGCGCGCGGTCGATGGCTACACCTCCAAGGTCGACCAGCTCTCCGCCCAGACCGACGACTACGGCAACAAGTCCTGGTCCTACCAGGTGACGAACTCCCACGCGCTCTTCGAGAAGACCTCTGTCAGCGTGAATAAGCACTGGCTCAACTCCAACGGAACCGCGGAGACCGGCGAGCACGGTCCCGTTAAGGTCCAGCTCTACAAGACTGTTGACGGCCAGACGAGCCCGGTCGAGGGCAAGGTCGCCGAGCTCTCTGAGTCCAACGGTTGGAGCGCGAGCTTCGACGGCCTCGCAAAGAAGACCTTGGACGGCAAGGAGATCTCGTACTCCGTCGCCGAGGTCGAGGTGCCTGCTGGCTACGAGGCGAGCACCTCCCATGACGGCGACTCCTGGACCGTGACGAACACCCGCGAGGCCACTCTTTCCGTCAAGGGCCAGAAGGTCTGGGACGACGTCAACGACCTCGATCGGCTTCGCCCCGATTCCGCGACGCTCTCGCTCGTGCGTTCGGTGAACGGCGAGATCGACCCGTCCTTCTCTAAGGACTACGAGCTCTCCGAGTCCAACGGCTGGTCCTTCTCCGAGTCCGGGCTTCCCGCCAAGGACGCGGACGGCAACGCCTACACCTACAGCGTCGTCGAGAAGAATGTCCCCGACGGCTACGAGGTCTCGTACGCGTCCGAGGCCGGCGAGTCCGACGCGCTCGGCAACGCGACCGTCGTCCTGCGCGCCACGAACCGCCACAAGACTGAGAACAAGTACACGAGCGTCACCGTGAGCAAGGAGTGGCTGAACGCCGCCGGCAACGCCGACGAGGGCGAACATCCTGCGGTAAAGGCGCAGTTGCTCAAGAGCACCGACGGCGGCAAGACCTTCTCCGCCGAGGGCGACGCCGTCACGCTGTCCAAGGACAACGACTGGTCTTATACCTGGGACAAGCTCGTCTCGCGCGACGAGTCGGGCCAGACCTTTACGTACAAGGTCGAGGAGGCCGAAGTCCCCGAGGGCTTCGCCGCGCAGCCGACGCAAAGCGACGGCAAGGGCGGCTTCACCTTGGTGAACAAGCGCCTGGCCAAAGTGTCCATCAGCGCATCGAAGGCCTGGGACGACCATGACGACGCCGACCAGATCCGTCCTGACTCCGTCACCGTCGAGGTGCTCCGTAAGTCTGGCGCCATGGATACCGCCGAGAAGGTCGGCTCCTTCGAGCTCTCCGCCGCCAACGGCTGGAAGTATCACAGCGGCTACGATTTCGACGCCGCCGATGCGAATGACAACGCCTACACCTACTCGCTTCGCGAAGCCCTGACCGGCGACGATGCCCAGAACTATATCTCGGACCTCAAGTCCGAGTGCTCCACCGAGGAGGACGGCAACGTCTCCTGGTCCTTCTCGCTCACAAACAAGCACGAGGTCAAGGAAGCGAAGACGAGCGTCACCGTGAACAAGCGCTGGCTCACTGCAGCGGGCGAGGCCGAGGTCGGAACGCACCCTGCCGTGCATGTGCAGCTCGTCCAGTTCACGGTCGGCGAGAACGACGCCCAGAAGGTCGTCGCCGAGGCTGACCTCACGGACAAAACCGGTTGGTCTCACACCTGGGAGGACCTTGTCGCACGCGACTCGCACGGTGTCTCGTTCACCTATGAGGTGCGCGAGTCCGGCGCCCCCGAGGGCTACGACTCCCGCGTCGAGGCCGAGGGTGACGGCGTGTTCACGATCTACAACCAGCGCCGAGCCACCGTCTCGGTCAAGGGCTCCAAGGCTTGGGACGACAAGAACGACGTCGACCATAAGCGCCCGGGCTCCGTGCGCGTGACCCTTCGCCGCTCCGTCGACGGCGGCGCCGTCGAGAATGTCAAGTCCTACGAGCTCTCCGAGGCCAACGGCTGGTCTTTCAGCGAGGAGGGACTGCCTGCGCAGGACAAGGATGGCAAGGAGTACGCCTACTCCCTCGCCGAGACCAAGGTCGACGGCTACGAGGAGCCGAGCATCGCGTCCGAGTGCGCGACCGATGCGGCAGGAAACGTGAGCTACAGCTTCAAGGTCACGAACACGCACCGCGTCGAGTCCCACAAGACCAACGTCATGGTGAACAAGAGTTGGCTCAACGCCGCCGGCAACCCCGACGAGGGGGAGCACCCAGCCGTGAAGGCACAGCTGTATAAGCGTCACGTGGAGGGCGGCTCCATCTTCGAGGAGCCCGTGGACGGCCCCGTCGAGCTGAGCGCCGCGAACAATTGGTCCTACACCTGGGCAGACCAGGTCGAGCGCGACGAGGACGGCGTCACGTACACCTATGACGTGCGCGAGGTCGAGTGCCCCGACGGGTTCGCCCCTGAGGCGACTACGTCAGCGGACAACTCCTTCACCCTCGTGAACAATCGCGAGGCCACGGTATCCGTCGCCGCGCAGAAGAGCTGGGCCGACGACGGCGACGCAGATGGCGTGCGCCCCGACTCGGTGACGGTCCGCGTCAAGCGCAGCGTGGCCGGCGGCCAGCCTGAGGACACCGGCACCGTGCTCACCCTCGTCGAGGACAACGGTTGGCATGCCGAGGCAGATGGCCTTCCGGCGGCCGATGCTGATGGCAACGCTTATGAGTACCAGCTTGTCGAGGACCCGATCGAGGGCTATGAGGGCACCGCCAAGACCTCCGAGTCCGTCGATCCCTCGACCGGCGTCAAGACCTTCTCGGTCGAGCTGACCAACCGCCACGAGCGCCAGAAGACCAAGGTCGTCGTGTCGAAGGCCTGGGACGACGAGGACAACCAGGACGGTATCCGACCGCAGAAGGTGACCGTTGCGCTCAAGCGCACGGTCGAAGGCACCGAGGCGACCGAGGATGTCCAGCAGATCGAGCTGAACGGGCAGAACGGCTGGAAGGCCGAGGTCGACGACCTGCCCGTCAACGGCGTTATCGACGGCCGGAAGGGCAAGTTCGCCTATACCGTGGAGGAAGCTCGGGTCGATGGCTACGAGGGCAAGGTCGAGCTCGCAAAGCAGGCCGATGGCAGCTATTCCTTCGCCGTGACGAACAGACATGAGGCCGCCAAGACCTCCGTCAACGTCCGAAAGGTCTGGGACGACGGTGACGACATCGATCGCCTCCGTCCCGAGTCCGTGAAGGCGCAGCTCTGCGTCAAGCAGGCCGACGGTCAGGTCGTGCCCGTCGAGGGCGTGGACCCGGTCATTCTCAATGAGAATAACAACTGGTCCGCGGGTTGGACCGATCTCGATGCCCGGAAGGACGGCGAGGACATCCAGTACACCGTCCAGGAGGTCGAGGTACCCGACGGCTATGAAGTCGAGGTGTCCGACGGCGTCTCCGACGACGACGGGGCTTCTTACACCTACACGATGACCAACAAGCATCAGACCGAGGAGTGCGACTTCTCGCTCACGGGCTATTCCGTGGCGTCCGTGAGCGACATCCTCCAGCCGGACGATGGGTGCTACGTCGACCCGAAGATCGTTAAGCGCCTCGATGGTCGTGCGCTCGAGGCCGGCGAGTTCAAGTTCCAGCTCGTGGACGAGAAGACGGGCGAGGTCGTCTCCACCGCCTCCAACGACGAGTCTGGCATGGTCGACTTCGACAAGGCGGCCAACGTTGCCCCTGACGGCATGGACGCGTCTTGCCTCAAGTTCACGAAGGAGGGCACGTACTCCTATATCGTCAAGGAGGTCTCCGAGAGCAAGGACCCTTCGATCGACTACTCGAACGAGGTCGTCAAGTTCGTCGTCCAGGTGACGCGTGATTCCGATGGCAGACTCGTTGCCGACGGCGGCACGTATTACTACGAAAACGCGGGCTCGACGCTCTCTAAGGAGCTCCCGCCCGACGAGCACCCCACCATCACGAATTCTGTGGAGCCCATCAGCCTGAGCCTGCGCAAGACCGACGCCGACGGCACCAAGGACCTCTCTGGCGCCACCTACGGTCTGTACAAGGCAGACGACAACGCGAAGGTCGCCGAGGCCGTGAGCGGCGAGGACGGCACCATGGTCTTCACCTCGGCCGACATGCCGATCTCCGAGGGCGTGAAGTATTACTTCCTGGAGATCTCGGCGCCCGACGGGTACCTGCTCGACAAGACTCCGACCTCGGCCTTCACCATCGGCCACAGCGGCACGGGCAGCTCGATCGAGTACCACGCGACCTTCGATGACGGCCACGTGAGCGAGTCCGCGACGTTCGGCCAGACCATCGCCATCGACTGCGGCACCGTGACGGACAAGTCCTTCGGCATCGTCCTCAGCAAGGTCGACGCCGACGGCAAGGGCATCAAGGGCGCGAAGCTCGAGGTGCGCGAGGCGACCGGCTCGAAGGCGATCGATTCGTGGGAGAGCAACGGTGCCGGTCACGTCCTGAGCGGCGTCCAGCCCGGCGTGAAGTACGTCTTCCACGAGGCGAGCGCGCCCTCCGGCTATGCCCAGGCCTCCGACGTCGAGTTCACTGTCGACGCCTCCGGCAAGGTCAGTATCGTCTCCGGCGGCAAGGCCACGGTGAGCGGCAAGGGGGTCGTCAACGCGTATGCCGGCGATGCCTCGCTCACGATGATCGACTACAAGAAGGACGAGAAGGTCGACCACAAGACGACCGAGCGCTCCGAGCCTAGGACCACGACCAAGGACCGCTCGATTCCGCAGACGGGCGACACCTCGGCATCGCCGCTGTGGCTCGTTGTCGCCGCGATCGTGGTCACCGTCGCCGGATTCTACTTCTGGCGCAAGAGCCGGTAGGGGAGCGGCTCGCGCTTGGGCCGATTGCGGACTGGTGCGTGCCCGGGCCGATTGTAGAGCGGCTCAGGCACACGCCTACCTCAAGAAAGCAGGCTTCCTCCGACCGTTCGGCAGCTTGGCCGTTCGTTTAGTCGCCGACCTGGATCCGCCTGATCAGCGCATCGATCTGCTTGGACAAGCCTCGCCTCAACATTCCGAGGCGGGGCTTTTTCATGAGCCGGGGCAGCCGCTCTGGATGGGGGATATAGAGGTCCGCGTCATGATCGCTGCTCGACGCGGTGTAGACGCGCTGGTCCTCATGGCTTGCGGCGGCCGCTTTTGCGCTCGTGCAGGCTACGACCAACGCATCGCAGCCTGAGGCGTCTTCGGCAGGGGAGAGCCGCACGAACTCGATCGGCTTCTCCACTCCGCTCAGGCTCTCGTAGACGACGCCGGCCTCCGCGAGGTCGTCGAGAACGAGGCCGAGCGGATCTCCCTCATGGGCGATGAGCCCGACCTTGTGCGGGCGCTTTCCGTGGCTCATTCGGGCTTCTTCCCATCGACGTCAAACCTTCGCGCTAGACTTGCTTAGTCTAAACCAGAGACTTGGGAGGCCTTATGTCCGATTCATATACGTTCTTCGCTCAGACCCGCGTGCTCTTCGGGGCAGGAAAGCTTGCCGAGCTCGGCGATGCGCCGCTGCCCGGTCGGCGCGCGCTCGTCGTCACCACGGGCGGCAAGTCCGTCAAGGCGAACGGATACCTTGACCGCACGCTCGCTGAGCTCGATCGCGCCGGCGTGTCGCACGTGCTCTTTGACCGCATCGAGCCGAACCCCCTGCGCAAGACCGTCAACGACGGCGGCTGGCTCGCGCACACCGAGGGCTGCGATTTCGTGCTCGCGCTCGGCGGCGGCTCGGTCATGGACGGGTGCAAGGGAATCTGCGCCGTCGCGGCGAACCCGGTCGTCGCGGCCGACGACACCGAGTCCGCGCGCGACATCTGGGATTACGTCATGGGCGGCACGGCGCGCGGGATGCACATCCAGAACGACCCGCTGCCTCTCGTGTGCGTGACGACCACTGCGGGCACCGGGTCCGAGGTCGACGCGGGCGCCGTCATTTCGTGCGAGGAGAACGACGAGAAGCTCCGCCTCGGCGACCCGCGGCTCATGCCGGTGCTCGCCGTCGTCGACCCCGAGCTCATGCTCACCGTGCCCGCGCGCCTTACGGCGTTCCAGGGCTTCGACGCGCTCTTCCACAGCGTCGAGTGCTTCATCGCGAACAACCACAACCCCATGGGCGACATGATCTGCTGCGAGGGTATCCGCAACGCCGCGGCTGCCCTCCCGACCTGCGTGAACGAAGGCTCCGACATCGATGCCCGCACGGAGCTCGCATTCGCGAACACGCTCGGCGGCTACGCGATGGTGTGCTCGGGCTGCTGCGGCTGCCACGGCACGGAGCACGCGATGAGCGCGCATCACCACGACCTGCCGCACGGCGCCGGCCTGATCATGATCGCGCGGGCGTACCACCAGCACATGATCGACGTGCACGCCTGCGACGAGCGGTATATCGAGATGGCCCGTCTGATGGGCAACGCCTCGGCGTCCGAGCCGGCTGATTTCATCGCCGAGCTCGAGCGCCTTATGGCCGCCTGCCACGTCGACGACCTCAAGATGAGCGATTGGGGCATCACCGAGGACGAGCTCGACGCGATGGCGACCAACGGGCTTTCCACCAACGCCGCGCTCTACGCGCACGATCCCTCGCCGCTCTCACACGACGACGTCCTTGCCATCCTCTGCGCCAGCTACCGCTAGCGCAGCTTCAACCCTCACCGATTGCCGCCCATTACTGGGTGACAGTCATTGCGTGCAGCTTTTTGGGACACCCATCATCCGTTGCCACCCGTCAGCCGGTGACAGTCATTGGCTGCAGCAATTCTGGGACAGACATCATCCGGTGACACCCATCACCCAATGACTGTCACCGGCTGCAGGGTTTGGGGACACACTGGCCCACGCTTCTGCACCTGAATCGCCTCCATCACCTAACGAGAAGGAAACACACCCGTTGCGAGCGCGTCTCGCAACGGGTGCTACTCTTTGCGCGTGGAACATGCGACCGCAAGGAGACTTCATATGTCCGCAGCTCAGAGCACCAGAACATGCGCACAGGTCCTCGTTGACTGCCTCAAGGCGGAGGGCGTCGACGTCATCTTCGGCATCCCCGGCGAAGAGAACCTTGACCTTATGTTCGCTATCAAGGAAGCTGGCATCCGCTTCATCCCGACGAGGCACGAGCAGGGCGCGGCGTTCATGGCCGATGTCTATGGGCGCCTGACCGGTCGCGCTGGCGTGTGCCTGGCCACGCTCGGTCCCGGTGCGACGAACCTCGTGACCGGCGTCGCCGACGCCTTCCTCGACGGGGCGCCCCTCGTCGCCATCACGGGGCAGGTTTCCAGCGAGCTCATGCAGTTCACGAGCCATCAGTACCTCGATCTTTCGGGCATGTTCAGCCCCATCACCAAGCGTTCGAAGGTCGTCATGCGGCCGGACACGATCTCGGAGACGTGCCGTCTCGCGTTCAAGTACGCCGAGAGCGGCAAGCCCGGCTCCACCCACATCGACCTGCCGAAGAACATCGCGCACATGCCGAGCCCGGCCAAGCCGCTGCATCGCCAACAGGTGCCCGCGCTCTACGCCGACCCAGCGAGCGTCACCGCCGCGGCGCTGATGATCTCCGAGGCCGAGCATCCCGTCATCCTTGCCGGCGCGGGCGCCGTGCGCGGAGACGCCGCCCAGGCCGTTACCACGATGGTCGAGCGGCTCCACATCCCGGTCGTCCAGACCATGATGGGCAAGGGCATCATCCCGTGTGACAACAAGTACCGTCTCGGTGTCGTCGGCATTCCGCAGCACGACCGCATCATCGACGTGTTCGACATGGCCGACCTCGTCATCGGTGTCGGCTACGACCTCGTCGAGTGCGCGCCGAAGAAGTGGCACACTCACGACGACATGCGGATCGTCAACATCGCGGCGCTCCCGGCGGACGTTAATCAGGAGTATGACCCCGACGTCGAGGTCATCGGCGACCTGTCCGATAGCATTTACCAGATCCTTCGCACTGCGCGCCGCAACACGAAGCCCGAGCCCGACGCGATGCTCGCGGTCGGCGCTCGGCTGCACGATGAGCTCGAGGAGCAGGGTCGCGACGGCGCGTTCCCCATGAGGCCGGGGCGCCTCATCTCGGACATTCGCAAGGTGCTCGGAAGATCCGACATCCTCGTTTCGGACGTTGGCGCGCATAAGATCTGGATCGGGCGCGAGTACCCCTGCTACGAGCCGAAGACTTGCCTGATCTCGAATGGGTTCGCCTCGATGGGCTTCGCGGTGCCCGGCGCCTTCGCAGCCAAGCTCCTCAACCCCCAGAAGCGCGTCCTCGCGGTCTGCGGCGACGGTGGCTTCATGATGAACTCACAGGAGCTCGAGACCGCCGTCCGCGAGCATGTTCCGTTCGTCACCCTCATCTGGGAGGATTCACACTACGGCCTCATCAAGTGGAAGGAAGAGGAGCAGTTCGGCGACGTCTTCGGCGTGGAGTTCACTAATCCTGATTTCAAGGCCTATGCGGAGTCCATGCATTGCCATGGATACCGCGTCGAGTCGACCGAAGACTTCATCCCCACGCTCGAACAGGCCTTCACCAACGACGACGCTCCCAGTGTGGTCGTCGTGCCCGTTGACTACAGCGCGAACATGCGACTCACGGAGTCTCTGCGCGCTGAGTACGCTTAGCGCCGCGATTCCGCCCCGGATTTCGACGGTTCGAGCGATGTCATCGGTGCTCATTTGCCCGAGGCCATGCGAATCCTGGCCTCGGATTCCTTAGTCAGTTTTCATTTCGGGTTCCTTGAAGTAGCCAATTGAGAGCTCAAGTCTCCTACCTGCGGTTTTGCTGAGGCGCAAGCGCTTGTGTACTCAGTGTTTCCCAAAATGAATACTGACTAAGGAATCACCTGTCGGAATTTCGCTTCGAATCTACCCAAATAGAGCTTTGCGCAGCTCATTTGCTTTTCGCATTTGCTTCTCGGTGCGCTTGGGCGGCACGATGCCCCGCAACTTCGCGAGCGTTTGCGCGAAATCGTCCATTCGCTCGGGATTGGCAAGCTGAGCGTAGGTCAGCGGCAGCACCGTGATGCCCTCGTTGAGGAGCGCTGTGGTCCGCTCCGAGTCGGAAAGGAAACTCGTCTCGTTGTCATGGGCCATTTTGCTCTGGCACTCGACATCGATACCCTCCGGCCAATAGAGGTCGCAGTAGCAGCACCGCTTGTTGGAGAGGCTCTGAGAGCTCTTCTGCAAATCAATCTTCTGGTTATGCACAAGGCCACTGTGACCAAATCCTCCGTACGCTAGTGGAAGCCCGAGCAGAAGACCTGCCTTCGTTTCGAACTGGGACGCCGCGTCCGGAATCACAAGATCGGCTATGAGCTGCAGCTTCTTTGAGCCACGGGCATGAGACGCCTGAATCGCCATAGAGCTTATGGATTCCGGCGTTGCCAGGGGAGGCCTTTGCCACAAAGAGGACAGCCTGCCTCCGACAAAGAACGGTTTCCAGCCATCAACGCTTGGGATCTTGGTGCCTCTGGCGTGTAAGGACTCCAGGTGCCGGGCAATCGACGGTGGCGCAGAGAATTCAGCGTATGTTCCGCATAAGGCAGATGCCAATACCAGGCATGACCCCAACGACTCGCGCTTTGTGACCTGCAGAAGGGCGAACTCGGGCATCGCTATATGGATGTCCTCCCCGATGTAGTAGAAAGCGTCCGGCGGCAATTCCCCGGTCCAGAGGTTTGTCTGTATCCTTGCCGAGTTCCGTTGTTCCTCACGTCGCCGTGCCAGCACTTTTACGGGGAAATCGATGCTGTGGGCAAGGGGTGCCGCTATATCCGAGATTGCTCGGCTGTGGCAACCGGTCCGTGCCCATTGCCTTCCGTTGTTCTGAAACGCGGTCACGAGCGGCGACTCCAGCAGCGCGCGGGTCCTTACTTGCTCTAGTTGATCTGAGGACGAAAAGCCAAGCTCGGAAGCACGCTCGGCTTCGCCCGCCATGATCGAGGCAACGAGCGGAGGGGTGCTCCAGTAGCGCAGCGCTGATGTGTCGCAGATGTAGGTATCCATGCGGTGAGCATAGCCAAACGGCCTCTGGTGCTTTTGGCTTGATTTGGGATATAGATAATCAATTTATGTTTAGGAGATATTGATTTGGCTTTATGGACAGAGGAAGTTCAGCGCTTCGCCGTAAGTACATGCGCACGGTGAGATACCCGGCAGATATCCGACAGATTCATGGACGGGGCAAATCGACCGGTAAACGTAGGATGTGAGAAACGCCGTCGATGCCGGGGAGGCGGTTAGTGGCGTTCTGGGGTCGTTGGCTCGAGGACGGCTTATGGGTCGCGGCGATTGGCCTGAGACCCGCGGCCTGCGATTGCCTCGCTGCTTTCGATGATTGCTGTGCGCCCGTAGCCATCGGCCTGCGATCTGTGATCGCCCCGCTGTCCGTGGGGCGCGACTTGCGATAATCGCCATGCGGCCTGCGCCCACGATCGCCCCGCGGCCTGTCGCGGTAACCTTACTGGTTGCGATGCCCTATAAGAACAGCTGGTACGCGAAGCGCGGGGCGTCGCGGTCGCCGTCGATGAAGATCATGCCCGCGCGCTTGAAGCCGCAGCCCTCGATGACGTGGCGCATGCGGGCATTGCGCTCGTGGGTGTCCACGCGGATCTCTGAGAACCCGCGGGCGCGCGCCTCCTCAATGAGCCGCTGGTAGAAGCGGTGCGCAATGTGGTTGCCGCGGAAAGCGGGCGATACCGCCACGCGGTGGATCGTTGCGTAGGAACCGTCGCCGGCGACCTTCCAGCCCCCGTCCTCGACGATGGCATAGTTGGAGTCGGGCCCCGGGATGAGCGCCGCCGTCGCCGCGACCTGGTCGCCGACGACGAAGACGCGCCCCCAGCCCTGGAGGATATCCGCCGCGACCGTCTCGGCCCCCGGCCCGGTGTCGTTTTGCCACTGCGGAATGCCGTCCGCGGCCATGAGCTCGCGCCCGGTCTCGAGGATCGCGACGATCGCCGGAACGTCGTCCACCATCGCGGGCCGCATATCGCAGTCGGCGAGCCTGACCTCGACCTGCTTGGAATTCCTGACATCTGCGTTTGGCATGTTGCTCCTCCTACCGGTTTGCGCGGTTGTCTATTATGGCAGTCGGCAAAGCGAACAGGAAGGAAAACCATGGCACCCGAAGACGCTGACCTTGCCCGCGCGGACGAGCTGCTCCACAAGCTCATGCTCAGCATGATCGAGTTCGACGCCGGCGACCCCGCGCGTATCCAGCATTTCGTCAAGGTCGCGAGTCTCGCGCGCACCATCGGCCTCGGCGAGAAGCTCGAACCCTCGACCCTCCTCACCTTGGAGGCCGCGGCCATCGTCCACGACATCGGCATCCATCCCGCGCTCAAGAAGTATGGCCGGTCGAGCGGTAAGCTCCAGGAGGAGCTCGGCCCCGAGCCTGCCCGCCTCATGCTCTTGGGCTGCGGATTCGACCCCCACCGGGCCGATCGCGTGGCCTTCCTCGTCGGCCACCACCATACTTACGACGCCATCGACGGGATCGATTACCAGGTTCTTGTCGAGGCCGACTTCATCGTCAACCTGTTCGAGGACGGGTCAGGCACGGACGCTGTCCTCGCTGCGCGCGAACGGATCTTCCGCACGCGGACCGGCACGGCCTTGCTCGACCAGATGTTTGGGCTTTGACCAGGGGGGGTAAGCCGTGAATCAGCCCGAGCATCATATCCAGAACCGCGCTAATTGACTGGAGCATTGATTTGTCCTGCACCGCCGCCAACATCGACGCAGCGCCCGCCGGCACCGCCGCGTCGTTCTCGACCGCCAGAAAGAAGCTCTGCGTCGCCCTCATCGTGCTCCTCGCGTTCTCGCTCGGCTGCACCGAGTTCGCGCCCATCGGCATCGAGCCCGAGCTCGCCGACGCGTTCGGCGTGAGCCTCGCCCAGATCGGCCAGCTCATCAGCGTGTTCGCGCTCACCTACGCCGTCGCCACGCCGACGCTCGCGCTCGCGACGGGCCGGTTCCGCCGCTTTACGATGCTCGTTATCTATGCCGGAGTCTTTATCCTCGGCAACGTCGTCGCGGCGACCGCCACGGGCATGCCGGCGCTCTACGTGAGCCGCGTGACCTGCGGCCTTGTGTCCGGCGCTTTCCTCGCCGTGGGCGTGACCTTCCTGCCTGAGCTCGTCGACCCGCGCAAGACCTCGTTCGCCGTCGCCGTCGTCTACGCCGCCTTCAGCGTGGCGATGGTGCTCGCGACCTCGGCCGGAAAGATGCTCGCCGATGCCCTCGACTGGCGCGCGATGATGGTCGCCTGCCTTATCCTCGCGGTCGTGACCTGCGCGCTTTTGATCGCGCTGCTCTCGCGCGAGGGCGCGACGGACGAGCCAGCGCGCGTCCGCGACCAGTTCCCGCTGCTCTGCGAGCCGAGCGTGCTCGCGTGCGTCACGATCTTCGTCTTTGGCGTGGGGTCAACCTATGTCTTCTACGGCTACGTGACGCCCTACCTCGAGGAGTACCTCGGCCTCACCGCCGCGCAGACGAGCCTTGTGCTGCTGGTCTTCGGCGTGATCCTGTTTTTCTCGAACATGCTCTCCGGCGTCCTCGACGAGAAGTTCGGACTCAAGTCCGACGTCGGGCTCTTTTTGACGCAGGCCGCCGTGCTCGCGGCGTTGTGGGCAGTCGGGACCGCGATGCCCGCCGCGCTCATCGTGATCTTCACGTTCGGCCTGCTCATGTACGCGGTGAGCGTCCCGTGCATCACACTCTTCATGCGCATGGCCAACGAGCGGCACCCGAAGGCGCTCACGCTCGCGAGCTCGCTCGAGCCGACGGCGTTCAACATCGGCATCGCCTTCGGCACGGCGGTTGGCGGCGCCGCGGTGACGGGGCTCGGGCTGGGCTCGCTCGGGCTCGTGGGCGCGGCGCTCGCGCTCGTGGCCCTCGGCTGCGCCGTCGCGGCGGTTCGCCTGGAGCCTTAAAGGGGAGAAGGCCTCCCACCTACCAGATGCCGAGAAGCCCCTCGAGGTTATCGGTGAAGCGTCGGCGGTCGCGGTCCGTGAACGCCGCGGGCCCGCGGGTGCGCCCGCCGGCCCGACGGACCTTCTTCTCTTCCGCTCTGATAAAGAGGTCGGAGTCGATCGTCGCCTCGGAGTAGACGCGCCCGCGGACTCCGATCGCCCGGGCGCCGCGGCCGAGGACCATGGCGGCGAGGCCGATGTCCTGCGTGACCACGACGTCGCCGGGCTCGAGCGCCTCGACGATCGCGAAGTCGGCCGAGTCGGCGCCGGTCGAGACCACGAGGGTATCGACCCAGAACCCGCGCTTGGCGTGCGCGGCGTCGCGCGGGTCGCCCGCGCGGACGTGGCGCTCGAGGTTCTGCGTGGTGTTGCCGGCGATGACCACGGGCACGCCCGCGCGGCGGGCGACCGCGAGGGCCTCGGAGGTCACGGGGCAGGCGTCCGCGTCGATGTAGAGGGTCGTCATGGCGCGTCCTTCTTTGCGGGCCTACAGGCAGCTCTCGTAGATCTTGCGGCAGTCGTCCATCGTGAGGCGCTGGGCCTCGCCGATCTCGGGGCCCTTGTTCTGCTCGAGCGTCTGCAGGAGCGCGGGGATGTCCGCCGCGGTGACGCCGAGCTCGGAGAGCCGGCGCGGCATCCCGAGGTCGCAGAAGAATGCCTGGATCTCGTCGATGGTCACGAGGACGGCGTCCTCGACGGCCTCCTCCGGCGTGGCGTCGATGCAGTCTTCGACGACGTCGACGGGCTCGATGTCGAAGACGAGCTTGCCGAAGGTGAGCCAGCGCTCGGGGTTCGAGCGCCAGACGTAGCGCATCCACGCGGGCATGACGACCGCGAGGCCCGCGCCGTGCGTGATGCTCGGGTCGTGGGCGGACAGCTCGTGCTCGAGCGCGTGGCTCTCCCAGCCGCCGGCGCGGCCGTTCGGCTTCGCGTTGCGCCCGAGCCCGCACAGGTCGTTGTGCGCCTGCGTGCCTGCCCACATGATGCTCGCGCGGGCGTCGTAGTCCTCGGGGTTCTCGATTGCGGCGGGCGCGCACTCCATCAGGCTGCGGATGAGCCCGCACGCGATCTCGTCCGTCACGGGGACGGGGCCCGTCGAGCCGAAGAAACGCTCCATGATGTGCGCGCACATGTCGGTCACGCCGGCGGCCGTCTGGTAGGCGGGGAGGGTGAAGGTGAGCTCGGGGTCCATGACGGCGAGCTCGGGACGGTGCGACTCGCTGGAGAGGCCTCGCTTCAGGCTGAGCTCGTCGTTGGAGATCACGCAGCTCGCGGAGGCCTCCGAGCCCGCCGCAGGGATGGTGAGGACGCAGGCGACCGGGAGCTTATGGTCCTCGTCGACCGCGGCCTTCTTCATAAAGAGGTCCCAGACGTCGCCCTCGTAGGGGACGCCGACGGCTATGGCCTTGGCGGTGTCGATGACCGAGCCGCCGCCGACGGCGAGGACCACGTCCGCCTCGTCGGCGCGGGCGGCCGCGATGCCATCGCGCACGAGGCCGACCTCGGGGTTCGGGCGCACCCCGCCGAGCTGGGCGTGGCGGATGCCGGCGCGGTCGAGCGAGGTGAGGACGCGATCGAGCGTGCCAGCGCGGACGACGGAGCCCTGGCCGTAGACGACGAGCGCGCAGGAGTGACCCGCCGCCGCGAGCTCGTTGCCGACCTCGTCGACGACGCCGCGTCCGAACACGAACTTGGTGGGCACGTGATAGGTGAAATCGTTCATGGGATGCCTTTCCGCTGGGGTGTACGACCGCGATTGTACCGCCGCGGGCGCGCTAACGTTCGCGCCCTTCTTTGCGCGTTAAGAAACCTTGACGTCTGGGCAGGGCCCTTTCTTCCTTGCTAAGAAGTGCTGACGTCTGGGCGTAGTCCTTCTTGCCGCGTTAAGAAACCGCCACGTCTGGACGAGTGCGCTAAAAAAGGGCACCTCTGGGTTAGGAGGTTGCCCAGAGGTGCCCTTTTCTTAGCGTGGACGATGCTTTGTCGGGGCGCAGAGCCCAGACGTCGGGTTTTCTTAGCGCCCCACCCAACGCCCGCCGCCCGCGCTGCCTACTCCGCGCGCAGGGAGTCCACGAGGTTCATCGCGTGCGACTTCCTTAGCGCATAGACGGTGCTCGCGGCGAGCACGGCGACGATGAGCGCGACGGACAGCGCGATGTGGCCCCACGGCAGCGCGATGCCGAAGCCCTCGAACGAGATGTCCATCACCTGGTAAAGCCCGTAGTCGACAAGAAGCGCGAGCGCGAACCCGTAGGCGAGGCCGCGGACCGCGTGGTCGGCGCACTCGAGCGCGATCATGCGGCGGAACCCCCCTTGCCCGAGGCCGACGCTGCGAAGGACCGCGAACTCCCGGGTGCGCAGGGCAAGCCCGCTCGAGATCGTGTTGAATACGTTGGCCACGGCGATAAGCGCGCAGATGGCGGTGAAGCAGTAGAGGAAGACCTGCGCGGTGTAGGCCATCGCGTTGTTGCTGCGCAGCTGCTCGGCGATGGCCACGGTGTAGCTCGTGTCGAGGCCCGCCGCCCCAACTGCCTCTACGAGCTTGTCCTCGTCGACGCTCTTGCCGCCGGTCCCGACGCAGATCGAGGTCATCGAGGATGCGTCCGTGATCCCCGCCGCCTTGGCGGTCGAGGCGGAGACGATGAGCGTGGGGCAGTTGGCCGCAAGTTGCTTGAGGCTCAAGGGGAAGTCATCGCCCACGTCCTCGGCCAACGCGGCGATGCGCAGGCGCTCGGTGCGGACCGTTTCATGGCCGAGCTGCTTCGTCTGCAGGTTGCCCTCAGCGTCCGTGTAACAGACGCCGTAGACCGGATTGGACTCGTCGTCCACGTCGTAGACGTCGATCCACTCGGAGCCGTCCGTGGCGGTGGGCAGGATGAGCTCGGCGTCGGTGCCGAGGGCCGCCTGTGCCAGGGGCCTGAGCGTGGTGTACTTGGCGCCGCCGTAGATGTCGAGCCGGTTGATCGCGATGCAGGTCCTCGCGCCCGGGGCGGCGTCCGCCCCCGTGAGTCCCACGTGCCCGCAGAGCGCGGCCCACGTGGCGTCGTCTACCACCTCGACGGGAGCCTTGCGGCGGCCCTCGGAGTCCGGCTGGGCCGTCTGCTCGACGACCTCGTCCGCGCAATCGGGGTTCATGGCCCCGTCCGCGAGCTTGACCAGCGTGATGTTCTGCGAGAGCACCGCCGTGGACTCGACGTCCTCGACGCCCTTGAGCTTCTCGGCGGCCGTCTGGGCGAGCTCGAGCACGCCCGCATCGTCGCCCTCCGCGCCCTTCTCGCTCTTGAAGACGTACATCATATAGTCGGTCTTCGAGGAGTAGTCGAGGTACGACGTCGCCTGGCTGAGGTAGGTGCCCAGGATGCCGGCCGTTACGAGCAGCACGACCGAGATGGCCAGCGACGCCACGGCTACGCGCGCCTTGCCGCCGCTCGCCACGCGGGTGCGCCGGGCGAGGAAGCCGGGCATGCCCGCAACGCGCGCGGCGATGCCACGGGGCTTCTTTCCGTCCGCAGTGAAGCCGTCCATGAGCCCGCTTCGACGGCCGAACTCGCGGAGCAGGCGGCGGCTTGGCTTGACGTCGCCCGACTGGCGGATCGCGTCGACTGCGCTCACGCCGCCGGCGCGCTTGGCGGGCGCCCACGCGCTGATGAGCAGGGTGACCACCGAGAGCGCGACCACGACGGCGAGCGCGCGGGCGTCGACGCT
This sequence comes from Coriobacteriia bacterium, assembly GCA_003150175.1. Lineage (GTDB taxonomy): Bacteria > Actinomycetota > Coriobacteriia > Coriobacteriales > Atopobiaceae > Paratractidigestivibacter. The sequence continues at coordinate 3,100 of QAKZ01000001.1, read as the reverse complement.
TACGGGCACGGTGGCCTTGCTGCCGACGAGCACGGCCCAGCCGTCACCCGTGACGGCGAAGGCGGCGTAGGTGCCCGCAAGACCGATGAGGATGCCGAGCGGGATGCCGACGAGCCCCAGGATACCCGCCTCGACGAATACGGTGCGCCTGAGCTGACGCCTGGACGCGCCGAGAGAAGATAAAAGCCCGAACTGCCGGGTGCGCTCCGAGATCGAGATCGCGAAGGCGTTGGAGATGAGCGACACCGCTGCTACGATGATGACGGCGGACAGGATGCCGATGAAGCCGATGACCGTCGTCCAGATCGTGCGGTCGTCGATGACGCCCTCGAGGTTGAGGAGGGCGCTGTTGAACGAGGGGTAAGCGGCCGAGACGTCCTGGCGCGTGAGGCCTACGACGGAGATGGCCAGGTCCTCGAGGTCGTTCTTGTTGCCTATGCCCGTGGTGGACGCCCAGGCGCAGGTGACGGCGGGCACACCGGCCTCGGGCTCGGCGTCGCTCACGTAAGCCTGGGCGAAGCCGAAGTACGAGCTGTTTTCCGCGAAGCCCACGACGGTGAACTCGCGCGGGGCGGCGACGTCCTCTAAGGTCTCGAGGGGGATGCGGTCGGCTCCCGAGTAATCGAGCTTCATCGCGTTGAGGCCGGTCAGGGGCAAGGCACCCTCAGACACCTGCGCATGGCGCCTGCCGAGACAGAGGCGCACCGTGCTCCCGAGCTCCACGGGCCCGTCAGAGACGGCGCCTGAGGCCACGCCGGCGTACTCGGAGTCCCCCTCCGTGAGCGTCTGGCCCTGGTAGAAGGAGGGCAGCACGATCTCTCCCGGAGCTTGGGGCGCCCGTCCGCTTTCGAGCTCGGGGGCTTTCTTCACGACGTACTGACCGTCGCCCTTGGCGTGGACTCCCGCGGAGGCGTCCTCTGCGGGCATCGTCTGGACGTTGAGGGCGGGGCCAAGGACGTTGGCGTTCTCCTCGCTCAGCGCGCAGGCGCCGAGGTCGCGCGCCGTGGCGAGGCGGTCGAGGTGCCCGCCAAGGCCGCTTTCGATGGTGCTCAGCTGCTGGTCGGTGAGGCTCGGGTACTCGATCTGCCAGATTCCGCGCTCGGTCGAGACCTGGCCGCGCAGGGCCGCGGCGAGGCTCGTCATGCTCGTGAACACGGCGACAAGAAGCCCCGTTGCGAGCGCGATCCCGATGATGGTCACGACGGTTCGGGCGCGGTTCATCGCGAGCGAGCGCAGCGTGAAGGAGGCAAGGACGCCGCGCCGCGGGGCTGCGGTGGCATGCGCGCCGGGAGCCCTTCTTTCCACGTTCTTCTGTGCCATGGCGCTACCTCGTCCTCACGTCGGAGGCCACGCGGCCGTCCTCGATGGTCACGACGCGGTCCGCCGAAAGCGCGATGTCCTCGTCGTGGGTGATCACGATGAGGGTCTGCCCGAGCTGCGCGTTCGACTTGCGAAGAAGGGCCATGATCTCGGCGGAGTTCTTCGTGTCGAGGTTGCCCGTGGGCTCGTCGGCGAGCACGATCGCGGGCGAGTTCATGAGAGCGCGGCCCACGGCGACGCGCTGCTGCTGGCCGCCGGAGAGCTGGTTGGGCAGGTGGTGCTCGCGGCCCTCGAGGCCGAGGACGTGCAGCTTGTTCTCGAGGCGCTTTTGGTTCACGGGGCGGCCGTCGAGCAGGACGGGCAGCGTCATGTTCTCGACGACGTCGAGGACGGGCACGAGGTTGTAGAACTGATAGACGAGGCCGACCTCGCGGCGGCGGAAGACGGCGAGCTGCTCGTCGCTTCGGGCAAAGACGTCCTGCCCGTTGAGGTAGACGGTGCCCGAGGTCGGGCGGTCGACGCCGCCGATCATGTGCAGCATCGTCGACTTGCCCGAGCCCGAGCTGCCGACGATGGCCACGAACTCGCCCGCCTCGACGGTGAGGCTCACGTCGTCGAGGGCGGTCACGGCGGTGTCGCCCGAGCCGTAGATCTTGGTCAGGTGGTCGAGCCTGAGGATCTCCATGGTGGTCCCTTCTTCGTTGGTTTGCTTGCGATTCTAAGTGTGAGGAAGCGACCTTCTACGCTCGTGACGCGCGGGTGACCGAACCGTAAGGCGCGCCCGCGCCGGCGCGGCGGCCCGGGCGGGCGAGGCTAGACGACGGTCTTGAAGAAGGCGAAGTCGAAGCGCGCGCCGCCGCCGGGGGCGTTGCTGGCGCGGAGGCTTCCGCCTTGCGCGGCGACGAGCCCCTGCGCGAGCGCGAGCCCGATGCCGACGCCGCCTGCGGGCGCGGCGTCGCCCGGCCCGCGGTAGAAGCGCTCGAAGATGTGGGGGAGGTCGGCCTCGGCGATGCCCGGGCCCGTGTCGTCGACGCGGACGCGGAACGCCAGGGCGTCCTCCCAAGCGCTCAGGGTCACGGCGCCTCCGGCCGGCGTGTGCTCCATGCAGTTCTTGAGCACGTTTGCGAGCGCTTCGGCGGTCCACGCGAGGTCGCCCTCGAAGCCCGCGCCCGCCTGGATGTCGGTATCGAGGCGTACGTCTGCGAGGTCGAACGAGAGCGCGAGCGGCTCGAAGGCGCGGTCAAGAAGGGCGCCCGCCTCCACGCGCTCGCTGGCGAAGCACACGACGCCCGCGTCGAGCCTCGCGAGCTTGAGCAACCCCGCGACGAGCCACTGCACCCGCTCCTCGAGCGACTCCATGGAGCGCAGCCGCGCCACCTCGCCCTCCATGCCTCCCGTCTCCGAAAGACTTCTGCGTACGAGGACGGTCATGAGGGAAAGCGACGTCATAGGCGTCTTGAGCTGGTGCGATATGTCGGCCATCGCCTCGGCGAGCGTGCGCTTCTCGCGTTCGAGCTCCTCGGCGTTCAAGGTGAGCCGCGAGCACATCTTGTCGAGCTCGGAGGCGAGGATTGCGACCTCCCCCTCGCTCATCGCGTCGAAGCGCACGTCACGGCGTCCGTCGAGCGCGCCGCCGACCTTGCAGGCGAGCTCGGCCAGCGCGGCGTGCCTGCGCGCGGTGGCCCACAGCCACGCGCCCATGGCGACGCCGCCGCCCAAAAGCGCGCAGCCGGCCGCCGCGGCGCCCCCGCACGCCCAGGCGCCGGCCGCCCCCGCGGCG
>QAKZ01000073.1 GCA_003150175.1 Coriobacteriia bacterium | reverse complement strand
CGTCGGCCTGGCCTCCCCCTCCACGGTCCACATGCACCTGAAGGCGCTGGAGAGCGCCGGCCTCATCAAGCGCGACCCAAAGAAGCCGAGGACTATCGAGGTTCTTCCCGAGGACGGTGAGGAAGAGCCGCAGAAGCTCGCTGAGGTCAAGCAGGACGCGAACAACAACTGCATCTCGCTGCCCGTCGTCGGCAGGGTCGCCGCCGGCACCCCCATCCTTGCCGAGCAGAACGTCGAGGAGTCTCTCACGCTGCCCACGAGCATCGTCGGCGACTCGAGCTCCTTCATACTCCGTGTCCGTGGCGAGTCGATGATCAACGCCGGCATCTTCGATGGCGACTACATCGTGGTCAAGCAGCAGTCCGATGCCCACAACGGCGAGATCATCGTCGCCCTCATCGACGACTCCGCCACCGTGAAGACTTTCTATCGCGAGAAAGACCGGATCAGGCTTCAGCCCGAGAACGACACGATGGAGCCCATCTACGCCGATAGCCCCACTATCATCGGCAAGGTCACGGCGCTTATCCGCTCGGTCTGCTAAGCATGCCTGAGCAAATCCACACGACGAGCGAAGCTCCCGGTAAGGCAAGCACAAGGATTCACTTGTACGATGCTATCCGGGGGCTTTGCGTTATCTCGATGGCGGGGTTCCATTATTGCTACGACCTCGTGGAGCTCGCCGGCGTTGACCTGGGCTGGTTCAGGCCGCCCTTTGAGGACGTGTGGAGGGCGAGCATATCCTGGTCGTTCCTCTTTTTGGCCGGGCTCATGTGCTCGTATTCGCGCAACAACCTGCGGAGGTCGGTGAAGTACGGTCTCGTCGCCCTGCTGATCTGGGCCGTGACCGCGATCGCCGCTGTGGACATCCCGATATCGTTCGGGATCATTTTCTGCATGGCGGCATCCACCCTGGGCTATGCGCTGCTGCAGCATGCGAGGATCGCGCCTCGGGGCATCATGTCGGCGCTCATGCTCATTGTTTTGTTCGTCTGCGCCCTCGGCGTGCCGCGCGGTATCGTGCAGCTCGGAAGCTTTAAGCTCGCGCTCCCCGGATCGTGGTACTCGACCGAATGGTTCTCTTGGCTGGGCTTTCCGGGGCCGAGGTTCTCCTCGGGGGACTACTATCCCCTGCTCCCCTACTCGCTCATGTATCTTGCCGGCGCCGCCGTAGGGCCCGTCATCAAGGCCCGTGGATTGCCGGGGCCGCTCATGAGGTTCAGGTGCAAGCCGTTGGAGTTCATTGGCAGGCATGCGCTTCTCGTGTACGTGCTGCACCAGCCGCTGCTGCTCTTACTGAGCGGAGTCGCTCTCTAAGCCGTCATCGACTTTATACGGCTCCAGGGTGGCCCGCATGCGTTCCGATGCCTTCAGCGTGGCCAAGAGGCCGCCGTCGACGTATCTCTCGCGGATGACTTGGCAGCGCTCGTGGCACATCTTGAGCAGGAGCCCCTTGCTGTACGGGATGAGCGCCGTGATCGTCTCGTCGCCGGCCGCCGCCTCGCGCCCAATGCGGTACAGCAGCCCCTCGATGCCGATGCCCTCTTTCGCGGAGACGAGGACGGCATCGGGGTTCTCGACTTGGAGGGCCTTTTTCTGGTCGGGCTCGAGAAGATCCACCTTGTTCAGGACCAAGACGCGGCGGATTCCGTCCGCCTCGATGTCCTTGAGGATCGAGTTCACGGCCGCCATCTCGTCTTTCCAGCGGACGTCGGAGGCGTCGGCCACAAGCAGGATCAGGTCGGCTGCGCGGACCTCGGCCAACGTCGACTTGAACGACTCCACGAGCGTCGTGGGGAGCTTCTGAATGAAGCCGACGGTGTCTGTGAGGGTGAGCTTGCGGCCTTCCTCGAGGGTCATGGAGCGCGTCGTTGGATCGAGGGTGGCAAAGAGCTCGTCTTTCGCGTAAACGCCTGCTCTGGTGAGCTTGTTGAGCAGCGACGACTTGCCTGCGTTCGTGTACCCCACAAGCGCGACGCGGTACACGCCGGAGTCCCAGCGCGCCTTGCTCTGCACTCCCCTGCGCTTCTCGAGCTCCGCGAGCTCCCGGCGAAGCGTCGAGATCCTGTCGCGGATCAGGCGGCGGTCCACCTCGAGCTGGCTTTCGCCCTGGCCGAATCGGCTTCCGATGCCGCCGCGGGTCTGCTCGCCCACGAGGTGGCTCCACATGCCCCTCAGCCTCGGGAGCACGTACTGGAGCTGTGCGAGCTGCACCTGGAGGCGCCCCTCGCGCGTCTTTGCGTGCTGCCCGAAGATATCGAGGATAAGCGCCGTGCGATCGAGGATCTTGACGGGCTCCCCCACCGCTTTCTCTAAGTTCGATTGCTGCGACGGCGTGAGCTCGTCGTCGAAGATGACGACGTCGGCGTCGAGATTATGGACGTAGCTGACGAGCTCCTCGACCTTGCCCTTGCCGATGAAGGTTTTTGGCACCGGGGCGTCGAGGCGCTGCTTCATGGTGAGGACGACCTCGGCCCCATCGGTCTGGGCGAGACGCGCGAGCTCGGCGAGCGAATCGTCGCAGCTCCAGATGCCGATTCCCCGGTCCACTCCGACGAGGATTGCTTTTTCCGCGACTGGCGCGGTGTAGAACGGCTTGAAGCGACCCATGCTACTCTTCCTCGGCGGCGCGGTCCGTCGCCGTCCGATAATCGTCGACAATGGCCTTCACGGCCTCGTCGGCGTCGATCTGGTCCATGTCCAGCCACTGGGCGCGACCGTCCCTGCGCAGCCACGAGAGCTGTCGCTTTGCGTAATGGCGGGTCCGCACCTTGATGAGCTTGACCGCTTCATCCAGGGAGACCTCGCCGTCCAGGTAATCGAGGATCTCCTTGTAGCCGATCGCCTGTCCGGCGGTGGAGTTCTTCGTGAGGCCCTGCTCGCGGAGCGACTTCACCTCATCAAGAAGCCCTGACGTGACCATGAGGTCCACGCGTTGCTCGATCCTGCGATAAAGGCGGTCCCGGTCCATAGCCACGGCCCAGATGCGCGCGTCATAGTGCGGTTTTCGGCAAAGAAGCCCCTCGTGGTGCTCGGCGTAGCTTTTGCCCTCGTCCAGAAGCTCGAGAGCGCGCACGACGCGCCTCGAGTTGTTCGGGTGGATGATCTCCGCGCTTTCGGGATCGCGCTCCCGCAGGAGGCTGTAGAGGGCGTCGGAACCTTCGTCGGCGAGGAGCTTCTCGTACCGGGCGCGGTTGTCGTCACCCTTCTCGCCGGAGGGGAACCGCATCTCGTCGATCACGCTGTCGAGATAGAGCCCGGTCCCTCCGCAGAGGGTGGGCGGAGTGCCGCGTCGAAGCAAACCGTCGATGCACTCGCGGCATTCCGCCTGGAAAACCTGAACGGAGAAATCGACGCCAGGATCGCAGACATCCACCATGTGCAGCGGAACGAGGCGCTGGTCAAGCGGCGTCTTCGCGGTGCCGATGTCCATGCCTCGGTAGACCTGCATCGAGTCGACGGAGACCACCTCGCCGCCGAGCGCCACGGCCACATGGTCCGCGAGCGAGCTTTTGCCTGAGGCCGTCGGCCCGACGATGGCGACGACGGGACCCGGCAGGCTCATCGCGGGTCGCCGTCGATCTGGCCGCGGAGGTACCAAGTGCGCGCCTCGTCGACGTGGACGTCGCAGATCTTTCCGATGACATCCTGCGCGGCCAGGCCCTCGGGCAGCGGGAAGTGGACGGTGCGCATTTTCTCGCTGTGGCCGACCATGATCGACTCGTCGCGCTTGGACGTGCCCTCGACGAGCACCGAGACATCGCGGCCGAGCTCCTCCTGGTTCGCCTCATGGGCCTGCTCGGCCACGAGGTCGGCAAGCCTTTCGAAGCGGTGCTGGATGACGTCGTGCGGCGTGTCGTCCGGGATCTTCGCGGCGGGGGTGCCGGGGCGCGGGGAGTAGATGAAGGTGTAGGCGCTCGAGAAGGCGGCCTCGCGGACCAGCGAGAGGGTCTGCTCGAAGTCCTCCTCGGTCTCGCCGGGGAAGCCTACGATGATGTCGGTCGAGAGAGCGAGCCCGGGCATAGCGGCGCGCAGGCGCCCGACGAGGTCGAGGTACTGCTCGCGCGTGTACTTGCGGTTCATCGCCTTGAGGACGCGAGAGGAGCCGCTCTGGACCGCGAGGTGCAGGTGCGGCATCACGCAGGGGTTCTCGGCCATCGCGGCGATGGTCTCGTCGGTGAGGTCGTGCGGGTTCGAGGAGGTGAAGCGGACCCGTTCGATGCCGGTCTTGCCCACCTCGCGCAGCAGCTGCGCGAACCTCGGCTCGCCGTAGATGTTGCGGCCGTAGGAGTTGACGTTCTGGCCGAGGAGCGTGATCTCGCGCACGCCGTCCGCCACGAGCTTCTCGCACTCGCCGACGACCGCCTCCATGGTGCGGCTCTTCTCGCGGCCGCGGACATACGGGACGATGCAGTAGGTGCAGAAGTTGTTGCAGCCGGTCATGATCGGCACCCAGGCGTGGAATTTCTGGGCACGGCGGCTCGGGAGGTCGCAGGAGAACCCGCGACCCTCCTCCTCGGTGTCAACCTCGACCTTCTTTCCGTCGTCGGAGAAGGCCTCCTCCAGAAGCGCCGGCAGGCTGGCGAGCGCGCTCGTGCCGAAGACGACGTCGGCGGCGGGGATATGGGCGCGGATCTTCTCGCCGTCGCGCTGCGCGATGCAGCCGCCGATGGCGACCACGCGTTTTCCGCAGGGAGGCTTCGGCGCGCTCACCATGGCGGACGCCTGACCATAGAGGCGCTGGTCGGCGTTCCCGCGCACGCAGCACGTCATGAAGACGACGATATCGGCCTGCTCCGGGTCCTCGACCCAGATGCAGCCGTTCTGCTCCAGGAGCCCCTCGACGCGCTCGGCGTCGTGGAGGTTCATCTGGCATCCGAAGGTTATTACGTAATAGGTTTTTCCTACCAGAGAATTCATGCAACCAATCCTAGGAAGCGACGTTCATGGGCTCGGCTCCGCCTGCCATGCCGGGGGCCTGGATACGGTGAACGTAAACGGCGAGGCGAATGGCGGTGCGGCTCTCTCCTCCGATGGAGATGTCCGAGAAAGTGGGGGCGCAGGAGATGTCCAGCCCCGTGGGGATGAGGAAGCCTCGCGCGATGGCGACGGCCTTGATGGCCTGGTTGACCGCTCCCGCGCCCACGCACTGGATGTTCACGGGCTCGCCGTCCTTGACGAGGCCGGCTATGGCGCCCGCGACAGATGCGGGGGATGACTTGCTGGAGACCTTCAGGTAGTCCATTTGGTGCGCTCCTGGTGCGTTTAGATCGAAATATAGCGTACAAGCTGCGTTTATCTGCGGATATTCTACTTATAAAACGGGTGTTTGGGAAGCAAAAGCCAAAGAAAGCCCTAATCGCCCTGCTCGAGCTCGAACGTGACCGTGATCTTCCCCTTACCGACGCGCACCTTCGGAGCCTCGTTGAGCGAGAGATAGTACTTCTGGGCGAGCTCGGAGAACCCACGCTCCATCGCCCTCGAGAAATCCGCACAGTCCTCCTTGGAGATCTTGAGGCCGCGGTGGTCGCGGGTGAGGTCGACCTCATGGGGGACCTTCGGGCCGGCCCGGTGCGTGAGCCTCGCGACGACGCTGCGCTGCGGCTTGACCTGGCCGGCGACGATGCGGTGCGCGGTGCGCTCGCTCATGTCGAGCCCGAGGGAAGCGCTCACGCGCTGAAGCTCGCCAGCGTCGGCCGCGACCCTCAGGCGCTCGAGTACGGGGAGCTCGGAGATGTCGTCAAGGAACATGAGGTCGGAGGCCTCAACCGTCTTTGCGGCCTTGGCACGGGCCGTCGCCGCGATCTCGGCCGGGGAGCCGATGTAGACCTCGCAAGAAGACCTCTCCTCGATGGCAAACTCGCAACAGGTCCTGATGATGTTGTGGGGGCCGCGCTCGCAGATGAGCAGGCCGTTCTCGTCGACGGAGGTGATGGGCCACGTGGACTGGTCGGCGCGCTCGGCGAGGACCGTTGCGTCCGTGACCACGCGGATGGAGGAGCCCTTGCCGACGCCGCTGGAAACCACCTCGGCGGAGCTCGCGTTCTCCTTCACGGAATAAAGAGCCATGCCTCTGCCGTGGACGCCCCAGCGGTCCATGTGAACGCTCTCGAGCTTGGAGGTCACGCGCGCCTCGAAAACGCGCGACTGCATATCCTCGGGGATTCCGGAGCCGTCGTCGAGGATGACGAGGGTTCGGACATCGCCCTCTCGGGCGGTCGCGACGTAGATGTGCTTGGCACCTGCGTCGCGCGAGTTGCGGAGCATCTCGATGACGATATCCTCGACGCAGCGGATGTCGTGCTTGGCCTGGCGCCTCTCGGCCTCGGCGACGCGAAGGCGAACGTAACCCTCGCCGAGGTTCTCCTCGACACGAAGATTACGCTCGCCTCCCATGGAGGCAACGAAGCCTACGAGACCGTTGTCGCTTCCGGTCATGCTTGGTTACTTGGCGACGCCGATGGCGCGGGACTCGCGGATAACGACGACGCGGACCTGGCCGGGATACTCCATCTCGTCCTCGATCTGCTTGGCGATGTCGTGCGCGAGGACGGTCGCCTGGGCGTCGGAGATCTTCTCGGGCTCGACCATGACGTGGAGCTCGCGGCCCGCCTGCATGGCGTAGGTGCGCTCGACGCCCTCGTGGGCGTTGGAGATCTCCTCGAGCTTCTCGAGGCGCTTGATGTAGTTCTCGGCCGACTCGCGGCGGGCGCCGGGGCGGGCTGCGGAGATGGCGTCGGCGGCCTGCACGAGGACGTCGAGCACGGTGTCGGGGTCGACGTCGGCGTGGTGCGCCTCGATGGCGTGGACGATCTCCGGGCGCTCGCCGTAGCGACGGGCGAGGTCGGCGCCGATGACGGCGTGCGGGCCCTCGACCTCGTGGTCGATCGCCTTGCCGAGGTCGTGCAGAAGGCCGGCGCGCTTGGCCGGGGCCTCGTCGAGGCCGAGCTCGGAGGCCATGATGCCGCAGAGCGCGGAGACCTGGATGGAGTGCGTGAGGACGTTCTGGCCGAAGGAGGTGCGGTAGCGCAGCGCGCCCAGGGTCTTCACGAGCTCGGGGTGCAGGTCGTGGATGCCGGCGTCGAAGGCGGCCTGCTCGCCGGCCTCGCGGACGCGCTCGCTGACGAGGGCCTCGGCCTTCTTGTAGAGCTCCTCGATGCGGGCGGGGTGGATGCGGCCGTCGGCGATGAGGTTCTCGAGCGCGACGCGGGCGGTCTCGCGGCGAACGGGGTCGAAGCTCGACAGCGTCACGGTCTCGGGGGTGTCGTCGATGACGAGCGAGACGCCCGAGACCTGCTCGAACGTGCGGATGTTGCGCCCCTCGCGGCCGATGATGCGGCCCTTGAGGTCGTCGGAGGG
>QAKZ01000093.1 GCA_003150175.1 Coriobacteriia bacterium | reverse complement strand
AAGCCGTTGCCGTAGAAGATGTTGTCCCCCAGGACGAGCGCGCAGGGCTCGCCGCCGGCGAACCCTGCGCCGATGACGAAGGCCTGGGCGAGGCCGTTGGGGACGGGCTGCTCGGCGTAGGCGAGGCTCACGCCGTAGTCGGAGCCGTCGCCCAGCAGGCGCTGGAAGTTGGGCAGGTCCTGCGGGGTGGAGATGACCAGGATGTCGCGGATGCCCGCCAGCATGAGGGTGGAGAGCGGGTAGTAGATCATCGGCTTGTCGTAGACGGGCAGCAGCTGCTTGCTCGTGACGCTCGTGAGCGGGTAAAGGCGAGTGCCGGAGCCGCCGGCGAGGATGATGCCTTTCATAATCGTCCTTCCTTCGGATCCCTTTCTTGCTTCCTACTGATTCTGGTCGATATCCCTGAGCAATGCGTCCGCATCGACAAGAGGCATCGGAATCGCGCCGAGGTGTCGAGCCTCTCACCCCTCGGCGCGATTCCGATGCCTCTTGTCGATGCGGACGCATTGCTCAGGGATATCGACCAGAATCAGTAGGAAGCAAGAAAGGGATCCGAAGGAAGGACGATTATGAAAGGCATCATCCTCGCCGGCGGCTCCGGCACTCGCCTTTACCCGCTCACGAGCGTCACGAGCAAGCAGCTGCTGCCCGTCTACGACAAGCCGATGATCTACTACCCGCTCTCCACCCTCATGCTGGCGGGCATCCGCGACATCCTGGTCATCTCCACCCCGCAGGACCTGCCCAACTTCCAGCGCCTGCTGGGCGACGGCTCCGACTACGGCGTGAGCCTCGCCTACGCCGAGCAGCCCGTCCCCAACGGCCTCGCCCAGGCCTTCGTCATCGGCGCAGGGTTCGCCGGCGGCGAGCCCTGCGCGCTCGTCCTGGGGGACAACATCTTCTACGGCAACGGCTTGTCGCGCCGCCTGCGCCGCGCCGTCGCGCGCGCCGAGGCGGGCGAGGGCGCGACGGTCTTCGGCTACCGCGTCGACGACCCCGAGCGCTTCGGCGTCGTGGAGTTCGACGAGGGCTACAACGCCGTCTCCATCGAGGAGAAGCCCGCCTGCCCGAAGTCCAACTACGCCGTCACCGGCCTGTACTTCTACCCGGGCGACGTCTGCGGGCGCGCGGCAAAGGTTACCCCCTCCGCGCGCGGCGAGTACGAGATCACCGACCTCAACCGCATGTACCTCGAGAGCGGCGAGCTCTCGGTCGAGACCCTCGGCCGCGGCTACGCCTGGCTCGACACCGGCACGATGGAGTCGCTCTTCGAGGCCTCCGAGTTCGTCCGCACGGTCGAGCGCGCCCAGGACCTCCCCGTGAGCGTCCCGGAGGAGATCGCCTACGAGAACGGCTGGGTCGACCGCGAGACCCTGCTCGCCTGCGCCGAGCGCTACGGCAAGTCCGACTACGGCAAGCACCTTCGTATCGTAGCGGAGGGCGGAATAGTTCCAAGTATTAAGGATGAGCTGTAGTCATCGTTGCTTTACCGGGGTGTATTCATTTTTTAGACGGTGTCTTGTGGAACGGCCTTTTCTGCTCGCTGACACTGGGACGACGGCTTTGGGAGTAGCCATGGAAAAGAAAAAATCGCTGATCAGTGCGATTCGATCGATGTTCAAGAGGACAACCACCACTGCTGCGGCGGTCGGCGTTTCATGTGCTCTCGCCGCCTGCTCGCAGGCGGGGCCTACGGGAGGTCCCTCGTCCGATCCTGCGCCCGACTCGTCTTCAGTACCCGCAGCCTCTTCTTTCCGTGTTTCCTCTGTTGTCGTCTCATATGAGACCGGGGGCCAAAAGACTGGAGAGTCCACCTATTCGTTCAAGCGCGACGAGTCGGGCAATATCGTTAGTGTCGAGCTTAGTGGACCGACAACCGGAAACTGCGAGTATCAGGTGGACGAAAGCGGCCGCGTTGTGTCCTCTATCGTCAAGCGCCAGGGGCGCGACGACGATAACGTGACTTATACGTATGACGCCTCTGGGCGCCTCGTCAAAGAGGTCCACGATACTGTTTCTACCTATGAGATCAACTACGAGTACGATGAACAGGGTCGCTTGGCCCGCAAGTCTTGCAACAATCAAGATGGCCCGTACGACAGTGAGTACTCCTATGACGACCAGGGCCGTTTGATTTCCGAAAAGACCACGACCGTTGCTCCCTCCTCCACACTTACCGAGTATACCTACGACGTAGACGGCAACGTGATTTCGGCGCATACCACTTATACAAACTTCGACGGGAGTATGAGCGATGCCGGCTCCGTCATCTATTCCTATGAGAACGGGAAACTCATTTCCGTCTCTTACGACAGTGCGCAAGGAATGGTTCCAATCACGTACAAGTACGGTGATGACGGGAACCTTCTTGTGGCAGCCGCTGGAGAAGAGATGGGGAATTACGACGCTGCTGATTTCACTTATGACGAAAATGGCCTGCTCATCGATGTTGAGGAGAATCTCAAGTTCGAGGGTTCTTCAGACGTCCGGGTGGTGAGAACTTCAATAGCCTACGAAAAGGTTTCCGTTGCTGAGGACGCCGACGTGAACGATATCTCTGTGGATGTCTATCGCGGGCCGCAGCGGGCTATGGATGTTATCGACATGGTTACGATGACGCAGCACGTCCAGGGTGCGATTGACCCCACGCCCTTTGCCTCTGAGTCATCTTTTATCCTTAAATAGAGAGGTCACCGATGGGTAGAAGAAATACACTTAAGTCATTTCTTGTCCTGACGCTTTGCGTCCTTCTTGCTACTTCGGCGCTTGCTCCGACCGCGTTTGCAAAAGACGAGACCGAGTCTTGGGACGATGATGGCGTCGCTGCCCGCCCGGTTGAGGGTGAGGACCTTGGCGAGTCAGAAGACGAAGACCGCCACGCTATCGATGGCCAAATGGAGGCTGATGGCGATTTTGACGTAGAGTCAGATGCCCAGCCAGCCGCTGGCGATTCCGATAGCGAAACGCCTCCCAACCCGCGCCACATGTGGAGCCCCCAAAACATGGCTGGCGAGGACGCCGTTATGCTGATGAGCACTTACGGCACAGGCTGGAGCGGAAATAACTTCTATAACGGTTACGGCAACCTGTGGTGCGCCAATGGCAAGAAGGTCATTGACGTTTCCTTCTGGAACAGCACTATTGACTGGGCAAAGGTAAAGAACAGCGACGTTGATGGCGCAGTTTTGAGAATTGGCTACGGAGAGGGCGTCGAGGACACCCGTTTTGCCCAGAACCTCGCGGGCGTCCGCAGCGTGGGCATGCCTTACGGCGTGTATCTGTACAGTTATGCCTATGATGCGGACTTTGCCCGCCAGGAGGCGAACGGTACGGCTGACTTGCTTGACAAGTACGGCTGCAAGGATCTCTCGCTGCCTATTTTCTATGACATCGAGGCTTTTGAATGGTCTGCTCATGCGACCCCGACGACGCCCGCTCAATACGAGCCGATTATCCGCACGTATATCGATACGATGGCTGCCCGAGGATACAAGAACGTCCAAGTGTACTCCTACCGCTCTTACATGCAGAATCGGCTTAAGTCGGACTACATCTGGTCAAAGACTTCATGGATTGCCGAATATGGGTCGAGTCTCAATATTACTAATGATAAATACAGCGGGGATTACGGCTGGCAGTACACAAGCTCCGGCAGCGTAAATGGCATTAACGGCGATGTCGACCTGAGCGCCTTCACAGGCTTTAGTGCTGGTGGCTTCAATGTAGCAAATCTAAATAAAGTGACCATTTCTGACGGCGAGTACTATATCAACTCGACGATGGCCCCGGCCTCTGGCGTCGATCTGCGTGGGGGCGGTACAACGAGCGGCACCGTGACCCAGCTCTACCGGGGAGATGGCGTTGCGGCTCAGAAGTTCGTATTTGCCCGTCAATCAGACGGCAGCTATGTAATTAAAAACGCGGCGTCGGGTCGCGTGCTCGATGTTTCCGGCGGGCAGGCAGCCAATTCAGCCAAAGTTCAGCTGTGGGACGAGAACGGCAGTACTGCTCAGCGCTGGTTCATTCGTGACTCTGGTTCGGGATATTACCTGCAGTCCGCGCTTGGCAATTGGGTCCTTGACATCAACGGTGGGTCAAGCGCCAACGGCACTGCAATCACACTCTACACTCCAAACGGCACCGATGCTCAGAAGTTCATGCTCGCCTCTACCGACGAGAGCGGCATTATCGAGGGGCTTCCGGTGTCTGTGACCCTTGCGGACAACGACGGGTTTGGACTTGACGTCACCGGCGGCTCTCTCGATGATGGAGCCGCGGCCCAGCTTTACGCAAAGAACGGCACCGATGCGCAGCTCTTTGTGTTCAAACGTACGAGCAACGGCGTCTATTCGATTCAAAACGTTAAGTCTGGAAAGATGCTTGACGTCTGGAGCGGCAGCGTTTCGGATTCAGCCAAAGTCGATCAATACCAGGACAACGGGACCGCTGCTCAACGCTGGTGTGTGCGGAGCTATGGCAATAAGGGCGTCTCGCTTGTGAGCTTCAAGTCAGGGAAGGCGTTGGACGTTCGCTCCGGGGTAATCGCTTCGGGAACGCCCCTGCAGATCTACTCCGCCAACGGAACAGCCGCTCAGAGGTGGAAGCTTACTCGGTCGCTCTCAACCTCTGAGCGTGCTTCTCAGGCTGCCAAGGACCATAAGGGCACGGTTTCGCCGGGGTCTTACTACGTGAAGAGCGCAAAGGATGCCTCCAAGGTCCTCGATGCTGCTGGTGCCGGGCTCTCTTGCGGTACGAACGTCTGGCTATACCAGAAGAACAACACCGCAGCCCAGCAATGGGCGGTCTCGGAAGACGCCGACGGCTACCTTACCTTCATTAACGAGAACTCCGGCCTGGCGCTTGACGTCTCGGGCGGCGTCGCCAACAACGGTGCGAACGTCCAGCTTTATTCCCCCAACGGAACTAAAGCCCAGAAATGGATTGCGCAGAAAGCGGACGACGGCTCCGTTTCAATTGTCTCCGCAGCGAATCCGGACTTCTCCCTGGACCTATCGGCGGGACAAACCGCGAACCAGACGAACGTCCAGCTCTATGCCTCGAATGGCACTGCGGCGCAGAAGTATGTTCTCGAGGAAGCCGCCAGGCCTGTGCCTGATGGCACGTACGTTATCCTGAGCGCAAAGAACCGGAATACGGCGCTTGACGTTCAATGGGGTTCGATGAGTAACGGTGCGAACGTGTGGCTTTACGATGTGAACAACACTGTTGCCCAACAATGGAAAGTGACGAATAACGCAGACGGCACGTTGATGCTTGTGAACGTCAAGTCGAATAAGGCGTTGGACATCTATTGCGGTGGCACCGCAAGTGGGACCAATGTCTGGCAGTATGCGTCAAACGGCACCACTGCTCAAAGGTGGATTCCTATCAGTAATGCAGACGGGAGCATTACGCTTCGCTCGGCATCCAATCCAAAGCTAGCCCTCGATGTCAGCGCGGGACAGGCTGTCAGCGGCTCTAATATCCAGGTCTATGCTCTCAACGGCACTGCTGCTCAGAACTTTATGTTCAAAGCGGTGAACTAGATATGATGCAATCGCCCATCCAAGAGGTTGTCTGTCCGGAGATAGCGGAGCTTGATTGCCGCCTGTACGTCAAGCGAGACGATCTGATTCCGTATGCTTTCGGAGGGAACAAGGTTCGTATCGCCGCTGAGTTTATGGACGATATGAATGCACGCGGCTGCAATGCCCTTATCATGTACGGGGATTTGCGAAGCAACCTTTGCCGTGTGCTCTCATTTATGTGCCGCCGTGACAATGTACCCTGTCTTATGGTTGCTACGAGTGAAAACGCTGAAGATGCCGAGCCTTCTTTCAACGAGGACATCGTGCGTCGGCTCGGAGTTGAGGTCCTTGTTTGCGAGAAAGACGGGATTGCCGCGGCGGTCGACAGGGCTTTTGCGCTTCTCCGTGCCCGTGGTCTTAATCCGTACTATATCTACGGTGACCGTACGGGCTCTGGCAATGAAGGAACGGCGGCAAATGCCTATGCGAAGGCATATCGGGAGATCTGTGCTCAGGAGCGCGAGCTCAGCTTCTCCTTCGACCGCTTGATGGTGCCCTACGGTACCGGTTGCACCCTTGGCGGATTAATTTGCGGCTCCCTTGCAGAAGGAGATAAGCGGAAGATCACGGGCATCTCCATTTCGTCTAGAACGCCGGAGCGGGCCATGGGCATCCTGCGGGATACCGTTACCGGTTGGTATACTAAGAGGGGAATTTCTGCGCCGGCTGAATTCGAGGACGCACTCGATTTGCGGTGCAATTACAACTGCGGTGGTTATGGCTCTCGAGATCCCCGGGTCGACGATTTTATTGAGGATATGCTGCTTGAAAATGCGCTTCCGCTCGATCCGACGTATACGGGAAAGGCGCTGCGCGGCGCAATTGACTGTCTTAAGGATGATAACGCAAGACATCAGAACATTCTTTTCCTTCATACGGGCGGCACGCCGCTCTTCTATGATTACCTCCGCTCGACCGCCCGCTAGCCACCAGGAGTAAGATCCTTATGTCCAAGCTCGTCTCTGTCGTAATTCCTTGCTATAACTCAGAGCACTCGATTGCCGAGGTAGTTGAACTAACCATGGCCGAGTTCGCCAAAATACCCGAGTTTGATTGCGAGTTCGTCCTTGTGAACGATAACTCATCCGATGGAACGTTCGGGGAGATTTGTCGTCTGGGTTCGCTGTATAAGAATGTCCACGGCGTTAGCCTCATGCGCAATTTCGGCCAGCATAACGGCCTTATGTGTGCCATGAACTACACGAACGGTGACTACGTGCTCGGCATGGACGACGACATGCAGACGCATCCCTCCCAGATTCCTACGATTCTGCATAAGATGGGGGAGGGCTTCGACCTTGTATACGGCATTTATCGCCAGAGTACGAACGGATCTATAAAGAACTTCACGAGTTGGCTCAATAAGAAAACAAGCCGAATCCTGCTTGGACGTCCCAAAAACATCCAGTCTTCCAACTTCTGGTGTATTACCCGTCAGGTTCGTGATGAGGTTATCAAATACAAAAATTACAGCCCCTACGTCGATGGCATTTTTTATCGTGTGACCCACAATATCGGCAACGTTACCATCGAGCATCACGAGCGTGAGTATGGTCAGTCGGGATATACGCTCAAAAAGCTCATCAAACAGTGGATGGCTTATTTCAATTTCTCGGTTATTCCCCTGCGTATCGCTTCGGTTATCGGTGTTGCTTCGGCGCTCATTGGCTTTGTTATGGCGATCGTAACTGTGGTTCGCAAGCTTATGGACCCCACTATGATGATGGGCTGGGCTTCTACGATCTCCTTAATGGTCTTTTTCTTTGGCCTTGTGCTAATGGTCCTTGGAATCATCGGCGAGTATGTTGGGGATTTGGTGCTAGCCGTTAACGGAACACCCCAGTTTATCGTTCGGGATAAGGTGAACCTGTAGTGGCTCATGGGAATGCAAAGACGCTTCTGGGCCTTCACTTGCTGCTCGCGATCTACTCTCTGTGCAGCATTTGCGGCAAGCTTGCGTCTGGTTTTGCTTTTTTGAGCTGGCTGTTCATTCTTTGCTACGGCGGAATGATTGCGGTCTTGGGCGTCTACGCCATTGGATGGCAACAGATAATCAAGCGCATGCCGCTCACTTCGGCGTATGCGAATAAAGCCGTTACTATTGTTTGGGGCATCATTTGGGGCGCGTTGCTGTTCCATGAGGCGGTGACGCCGATGAAGCTGCTCGGCTCCGCTATCGTGCTTACCGGCGTTGTGCTCTTCTCGTTGGCAGACGGGGAGGGCGAATAATGGACACGACGGTGCTGCTCTATGCGGGAATCAACCTATTTGGTGTGTTCATTTCCGCTATTTCGCAGGTCATGCTCAAGAAATCGGCGATGCAAGACCACGAAAGCGCCATTAGGGAGTACCTGAACCCGCTAGTGGTGTTTGCTTATGTGATGTTTGTGGGCTCGACTCTGCTTTCCGTGATCGCATATAAGGGAATTCCGCTTTCTATGGGACCAATCCTTGAGGCGACGGGCTACATCTATGTGACGATTTTTGGCGTGACGATCTTCCATGAGAAGATGAACAAAAAGAAGGTTCTGGCGCTAGCCCTTATCATCGGAGGCATCGCTGTCTACTCGCTGGGTGTCTAGGAGCTCAATTAGATAAATGAACATGCTCGTGAATTGCTCGTGCCTAGGAAATTCGCGGGCACCGTTCTTTAAGCGTTGAACCGTAGCTTACGCCCTTCGATCATATCCTCTCTGGTGTTCCTGCTCTTTGTGATTATTCGCGCACTGCTGTTCGGCGATCCCGTTGCCGGCTGGCCCTCTCTTATGGCGGTTATCACGCTATTTGGCGGGATTAATCTTTTGAGCGTGGGTACCGTGGGCCTCTACATCTCAAAGTTTTACTCCGAGACCAAGAGCCGGCCTTTGTGCATTATCGAGGAGGAGAAGTAAGTGATTCCCGGCACGACTTGCTGCCGTGTCTCCATGCTAAAAACCCGCACGCCTGGGCCCTTGATACCCCTTTGCGCTAAGAAGCGGCGACGTCTGGGCGCTTCTTCCTGATTTGCGTTAAAGAATCGCCACCTCTGAGCGTCCCGAAGCCCAGAGGTGGCGATTTCTTAGCAGTTAGCTTGGCGAGAAGCCCAGACGTCACAGATTCTTAGCGCTGCCCGCCCTAGTGCGCGATGCCGTTTCTGGCGCGCTTCTGCTCGGGCGTGAGCGCGTCGACCTTCGCGATGCACTCGCGATAGTACACGCCGGCCACGGGGTCGGCCATGAGGGGCTTGTGGAGCTGCACGTACTCGATGCCGGGGTGGGAGTTGATCTCCATGAGCTTGGGCCCCTTGTCGGTGAGGCCGAGGTCGAAGCCCAGGTAGGAAAGCGGCACGAGGCGAAGCGCAAGCTGCTTCAGACGCTCCTCGATCTGGGGCCAGTCCTCGACCACGCCCTCGGCGAGCACGCCGCTGTCGGGGTGGCGGGGGCTGGGAACGTTGCGGTTGGCGTAGACAATCACGCCGTCGCCGAACTCACCGGTGTTGATGTCGAAGCGCACGTTGTAGGCGCCGATGTCGCCGGCGGTGGGCGGCGCGTAGTTGGCCGTGGCACCGGACTTGTCGGAGCCCATGCCGAAGCGCAAGTACGAGCTGATCATCGTGGGATTCGTGCCCGTGGTGTTTGTCATCACGAGGCGCAGCGTGTGGATGAGCGGGTCGATCGCCGCCATCTGGGCGCTCGGGCGAATGAACTCGGTGAAGATGTAGTTGGGGTGGCCCTCCACGAACGCGCGGACGCCTTCGGCGTCGCTCGGCCTGCCGTCGATGAGGTAACCTCCGTCCTTGTACGCGAGCATGTGGAACCCGGCGGCAAGCGCGCCGTTGCAGGGCTTGCAGGCGAACTCGCCCTTCTCGCGCAGGACCTCGAGCACGCCGTCGATTCCGGTGCGCATGCCACTCGAGAACAGGGGCAGCAGGCGGTCCTTGGCCGTGTAGTAGTAATACTCGGGCAGCAGGGACTCGAACTCGGTGCCGGCGAGCATGTAGCCGAGCGTGAGCTTGTCGTTGATCCAGATGCGCTGCCAGTCGTTGAGCGGCCAGATGCGGTCGATGTCGTAGTCGGAGAGGTAATCGTCCACGTTCTGCTCGTTCAGTCCGTAGGTGCAGGCGGACTGAGCGTAGAAGCCGTGCGCATGAGCCCACTCGAGGTAATCGGGGTCGAACAAGCCGCTGTTCTTCTCGGTCTCGAGC
Organism: Coriobacteriia bacterium; assembly: GCA_003150175.1. GTDB lineage: Bacteria > Actinomycetota > Coriobacteriia > Coriobacteriales > Atopobiaceae > Paratractidigestivibacter. The sequence continues at coordinate 5,281 of QAKZ01000093.1, read as the reverse complement.
GCCTCGAGGTACTCGGCGGCCATCCTGCGGGCAAAGCCGTCGGCAAGCAGCGCTTCCATAGAGTTTTCGATCATTTATGCTCCCCATCTCGGAAGGTGACGTCCAATGCGCTTTATCATACAGTCTGTTTGTGTTGCCTGCCCCTGAGCATTGGGCCAGCGGCATCTGCTGGCGGATTGGACGTGCGTGCATACGAAGGACATGAAGAAGGCGACCATCAGCTCGCTGTTCTGGAAGCTGTTCGAGCTCGGCGGCTCCTCGGTCATCACCCTTCTGGTTCAGATCGTCATGGCGCGTATCCTCGCGCCAGATGAGTTCGGCATGCTCGCCATCATGCTCGTCTTCGTCAACATCGGCAACGTCATCGTGCAGTCGGGCCTGAACACCGCCATCATCCAATCGCCTGACGCCACTGAACGGGATTACTCTACGGTCTTTTGGATGAGCCTCACCATCTCAGTCGTCCTCTATGCAGTCTCGTTCTTCCTTGCGCCGACGGTAGCCGCATTTTACGACGCTCCGGCCATCGTGGCGCCTCTTCGCGTGCTCGTGCTCATCCTCATCGTCAATGCGTATAACGCTGTCCAGGAGGCCATCGTCGCCCGCTCGATGGAGTTCCGCAAGACAGCGCGGGCCACGGTGGCGGCTGGTCTCGTCTCCGGCACCGCTGGCATCGCGTCCGCGATCGCTGGCGCCGGTATCTGGGCTCTTGTGATTCAACAGCTTCTGTTCCAGCTGGTGAAGTGCATCGTCCTCGCTTTCGAGGTCGAGTGGAAACCGAGGTTCGTGTTTGACCGCGACCGCGCCGTCGTCCTGTTCCGCTTTGGGTGGAAACTTCTGGCTTCCGGCGTCCTCGACCAGGGCTACCAGAGCCTCGCCGATCTCATCATCGGCAAACAGTTCACCAAGACGGACCTCGGCTACGTCTCGCAGGGCAAGAAGTACCCTCAGGCGCTCGGCTCGCTTCTCGACGGCGCGATCCAGCCGGTGATGCTATCCGCTACGTCGCGCGTCCAGGACGACGCCGACCTCGTCAAGCGCCTTGCCCGCCGCGGCCTCAAGACGAGCACCTTTCTCGTTTTCCCCGCCATGACGCTCTTTGCTCTCGTGGCGCAGCCGGTCGTGCTCCTGTTGCTTGGCGAGAAGTGGCTGCCGTCTGTGTGGATTCTCCAGGCGTATTGCTTCATCTATGCGCTTCTTCCCATCCACACCACGAACCTACAGGTCCTCAACGGCATGGGCCGCTCCGACCTCTTCCTCAAGCTCGAGGTCATAAAGAACCTCGTGGGGCTTGCGATTCTTTGCACCGCTGCGTTTGTGTTCGGCACCATCCAGGCCATCATCATCGGCTATATGCTCACGGGCGTGGTGTGCACGTTCATCAATGCGTTCCCAAACAAGCGCGTGATCCGCTATGCGTTCTCCGAGCAGGTCCGAGACATCCTGCCCGCGTTCCTTCTCTCGCTCATCGCAGCGGCGATAGCCTGGCCCGTGAGCCTGCTCGGGCTTCTTGGGATCGCCACGATCGTCCTTCAGACGATTGTTATGGGTCTTGCTTATCTGGGGATCGCCGTGCTGTTCCACGTGGAGGAACTTTCCTATATCGTCACCACCCTCAAAGAGATGCGTTCCGGAAGGGCGGCATAAATGATTCAGCAAAACAAGAAGCTCGTGATTATCGCTAAGTTCGACTAGAGTCGGATTGTCATGTTTTGCATCCTGCGATTACGTGTCTGTAACTTATGGTTTTTGGCGAAGGCGCCGGGGTTTTAATGTGTATCTACTGAAGCCTTGTCAGTTAATGCAGAATATTATCTTAAGGCGGGGTAATGAAAAAGATAGCCATTATCGGTACTGGTGGGCTAGCAAGTGTATATGCCCGGCGATGTGAAGAGCTGGGAATTGAATCTCACTGCTTCTCATGGGGTCCGTGCCCGGATACAGGGGTATTCGATTTCTACCATGAGATATCTATTACCGAGGTCGCTGCCATTGCTGATATTTGTCGTGCTCTAGGCATTGCAGGGGTTATTCCGACAACTGAAGCGACTTTCCTGCCGGCTGCCAGAATTGCCTCTGAACTTGGTTTGAATGGAAATCCAGTTGAGGTCGCTGCAGGCATCTCAAATAAATATCGTAATCGTGAAGCGGTGAGCTCCCTTAATTGTGTCAAGCAGCCTCGCTACTGGAGGCTTGCGGATGTCCACGACGTCTGTTCCATTGATTGCGACTTTCCGATAATTATCAAGCCGACATCTGAAGCTGGTAAACGTGGTGTGTCCGTTGTAAAAAACAGCCAAGATTTAGATTCTGCGATTGCTTATTCAGAGTCGGAACCAAATCGATCACATGAGGTAATCGTTGAGGAGCTTCTTCCGTGGAGTCCCGAGTATTGTGTTGAGAGCCTCTCGTTTCATGGCAAGAACTATATTATTCAGGTAACGCAGAAGGATATCGATAACGGTCCTCATTGTGCGGAGCTTGGGCACCATCAGCCGGCTGAATTGCCTACTTTCATGCGTAAACGCGTTGAGGATGCGATTGATGCCATTCTGACGGCAACTGGTATTCAAAATGGGCCTTGCTGTACGGAAATCAGGCTTATCGGAGATGACATTTATTTCATCGAGCTCAACGCTAGGGCTGGTGGTGATTTTGTGGCATACCCACTGGCTGAGCTGTCGACTGGCTATCCCTATATTACTGGCATTATCGAGGCAGCTCTCGATGAGCTGAATCCAATTGATACCTCGGCATTTGAGAAAAACTATGCGGGTGTTTGCTTCGTTACTTCGCAGACGAAAGACTTGGAATCTCTCTTTGAGAAATGTCAGGACTATGATTGGTGTTATGCCAAGCATGAGGTAAGCAAGGATCTCAAAGCGTTAACTCATAATGACGCTTCCAAGCAGAACTATTTCATTTACTATTCCAAGACCGCGAGACCCGTAACGCCGCGTTTTGGCTGGAGTTCTGGAAACTAAGGGGGAGTGCGGAGCAAGCACGGTCCTGGTCCCTCTTTGCTAGTATGAATTGGCTAGAGGGTTACTTATTAATATGCAAAGAGGCGCGTATGCATACGGTTCTTGTTACGGCTATAGGCTCGTTCTCGGCGGATGTCGTCATTCGCCGACTGCATGAGCTCGGCGCGAGGGTGGTCGGATGCGACATCTACCCTCGCGAGTGGATAGCCGACTCCATGAACGTGGATGCGTTTTATCACGCTCCCTATGCAACCGATGCTGACGCTTATGGCGCGTTCATCCGCGATGTTTGCGCCCGCGAGCAGGTGGACCTTATCATGCCCTTGACGGATGTCGAGGTCGATTTTTACAACGGGACCTTCCGCGATACGGCGCCGGACGGCGTGGCCGTGTGCATTTCTCCACGCGAGACCATCCGTCTCTGCCGCGACAAAGACGCGATGGCTCGCTTTCTCGAGGAGTCGGCTTCCGGCGTCCGGGGGATTCCGACGCGTTGGCTTTCTGACGTTGCGAACGAGCCGTTCGGTGGTCCTGTGGTCATCAAGCCTATCGACGGCCGCAGCAGCCAAGGCCTGTCCCGCTGCTGCGACGCGGCCGCTTGGGACGCGGCTCGGCACCCTTCCGACCCGGACCGCTTCATCGTCCAGCCGCTCATCGAGGGACCCGTCGTCACCGTTGACGTCGTGCGCTCTCCGGACGGTTCGGTGTGCGCGGCGGTTCCGCGTGAAGAGCTTCTTCGCACGCTCAACGGCGCTGGTACGTCGGTTCATGTGTATCGTGACGAGGCGCTCGAGGCGTCTTGCCGGGCTTTGGCCGAGGAGCTCGGCATCGTGGGGTGCGTGAACTTCGAGTTCATCCGCGCTAAGGATGGATATCGCTTCCTCGAGTGCAACCCGCGCTTCTCGGGCGGCGTGGAGTTCAGCTGCATCGCCGGATACGATTGCGTCGGCAACCACCTGAAGGCTTTCACGGGCGAGGCGCTCGATCAACCTGAGCCTTTTGCCGGTTGCTGGATCGCTCGCAAGTACGAAGAGTTCGTGACCAAAGTCGACGAGCTGTAAGGATCGAGGAGAAACACATGGCAGACAAGAAGATTCTGGTCACCCGCTCATCGATGCCCTCGCTCGAAGAGTACGTCGACGAGATTGCCCCTCTTTGGGAGAGCCACTGGCTTACGAATATGGGCGTGAAGCATCAGCAGCTCGAAGCCGATCTCAAGCGTTACCTGGGCATCGATGAGATCGCGCTATTCACGAACGGGCACAACGCGCTCGAGTGCGTGCTTGAGGCGATGGGGCTTTCCGGCAAGGTCATCACGACGCCCTTCACCTTCGCCTCCACCACGCACGCGATCGTGCGAAAGGGCCTTGAGCCTGTCTTTGCCGATATCAAGGAAGATGACTACACGCTCGATCCTGCGCAGATAGAGGACCTCATCGATGAGGACACCTGCGCGATCGTGCCCGTCCACGTCTACGGTAACCTCTGCGACGCCGATGCCATCTGGGACATCGCAAAGAAGCACGGCCTCAAGGTGATCTATGACGCCGCACATGCCTTCGGCGTGAAGCGCGACGGAGTGAGCGCGGCCGCGTTCGGCGACGCCTCGATGTTCAGCTTCCATGCGACCAAGGTGTTCAACACCATCGAGGGCGGCGCCGTGTGCTTCCGCGACGGAGACCTCAAGGAACGCCTCGACCAGTGGAAGAACTTCGGCATTACCGGTCTCGAAGACGTCGAGTACGTGGGTGGAAACGCAAAGATGAACGAGTTCTGCGCCGCAATGGGCATCTGCAACCTGCGCCACGTCGACGACGAGATCGCCAAGCGCCGGGCTGTCGCGGAGCGGTATTGGGACCGCCTTGATTCGATGCCCGGCGTGAAGATCTGCCGTCCCGCCGAGGGCATCAAGGCGAACTACGCTTATATGCCGGTGGTGTTCGAGGACGGCTGCGGGACCACGCGAGACGAGGTGTTCGCTAAGCTGCGCGAGCACAGCATCTTCTCGCGCAAGTATTTCTATCCGTTGGTGAGCGACTACGCCTGCTACCGTGGACGCTTCGACTCCTCGAAGACCCCCGTTGCCCAGCACGTGGCCGATCGCGTCCTCACGCTGCCCATGGCCGCCGACCTCGCCCTCGAGGACGTCGATCGCATCTGCGACATCGTGCTCGACTGCACGCGCTAACGCCCGAACTTATAGATTGCGGAGATATTCACTTATGCCTGACACCTTCGAGCCCCATAACATCATCGTCACGGGCGGCTGCGGCTTCATCGGCAGCAACTTCGTGCAC
>QAKZ01000002.1 GCA_003150175.1 Coriobacteriia bacterium | reverse complement strand
CTGCTGTCGCCCTCGTCGCTCGCCAAGGCGGCGCCGTCCGCGGCGGAGCCCCCGTCCGACGAGAGGCTGGAGGCCGCGAGGCTCTACGCGGCGGAGGCCGTGAGGGAGGTGGTTGACCGGCGCGGGCTGAGGAAGTAGTTTCTACCGGGAGGGTGAGGTTCCCCGGCGCCGGCGGCGCGGTGGCCACGGCCTTCTTACACCAACCTTATACGCGCCATCTCCTTCGATCTCACACCGATGAGTTTTGAGCCCACGATTAGCCCGGGCATGGCCTTAAGCGAGTATTGCGCAGCGTAACTGCGCCCCCGAAGCCGCAACGGCGGGTTTCGCGCAGCGGTCGACGCTCCCCCGGCGTCGCAACGGTGCAGCTGAACGAATCCAGGCACATCGACCCCCCGAATATGTCCAAACCCCGAAATTTATCTTGACGTATGAACAGATGCTCATATAATCAAGTGGACCCGAGAAAGGAGCGCCACCATGTGCGACGACCCCAATGGCCCCATCCCCGTCGGCGAGTCACTCGACGAGCTGCCCGACGAGGAGCTGCTCTACGACCTGGCCGACCTCTTCAAGGTGTTCTCCGACACCACTCGCATCAAGATCCTGTTTTCCCTTATGGGTCGCGAGCTGTGCGTGGCGGACATCGCCGAGGAGACCGGCAGCACCCAATCCGCGGTCTCCCACCAGCTCCGCACGCTCAAGCAGGCGCACCTCGTCAAGTTCGAGCGAGACGGCCGCAACATCGTCTACTCGCTCGCCGATGACCACGTGTACACCATGCTCAACCAGGGCATGAGCCACATCTGCGAGTGACTCGCGGCGACCAAAGAACAGCTAATCAACCGGGCGAGGCGCTCCCCCGCCCCAAAATAGAAAGGCACCACCATGAAGAAGTCCTTCAAGCTCGACGAGATCGACTGCGCCAACTGTGCCCGTGAGCTCCAGGACGAGCTCGCTAAGCTCGATGGCGTCCAGTCCGTTTCCGTGAACTTCATGACCCAGAAGCTCACGCTCGAGGCCGCCGACGACGAGTTCGACGCCGTGCTCGAGCGCGTCGTCGACTTCACCGCCGACGCCGAGCCGGACTGCGAGATTATCCGCTAGCAGCCCTCATGCAACCCGAGGCCCGTGTGGTTCATTCCCCGCTCACTTCGCCGCTGCGCGGCTCAGAAATCGCGTGAATGAACCACACGGGCCTTCGCCCCGGGGCAGACTCGCTCAACGCTTTGATGTAATGGAGGACCTCATGGCTGACCAAAAGAAAAAGAAGAAGCGCAGGAAAAAGGAGTCGCTCGAGCACAAGCGCAACCGTATCCTGATAGCGCTCGCGGTCTTCGCGGTCGTTTTCGCGCTCGACGAGCTCGGCGCCCTTCGCGCCGCCTTCGGAACCCCCGGCTGCGTTTATGCGAGCTTCGTGCTGTTCCTCGTTCCGTTCATCATCGCCGGCCATGACGTCCTCACCAAGGCATGGAGCAACATCCGCCGCGGCCAGGCCTTTGACGAGAGCTTCCTCATGACCGTCGCCACGCTGGGCGCCTTCGCGATGGTGTTCTTCCCCGACACCGACTCGCACATGGCCGAGGGCGCCGCGGTCATGCTCTTCTACCAGGTCGGCGAGATTTTCCAGGCCTATGCCGTCGGAAAGAGCCGCAAGTCCATCTCCGACATGATGGATATCGCGCCCGACTACGCCAACATCGAGGGTGCCGACGGCGCGCTCGAGCAGGTCGACCCCGATGAGGTCGCCGTCGGCACCGTCATCGTGATCAAGCCCGGCGAGCGCGTGCCCATCGACGGCGTGGTCGTCGATGGCGCGACCCAGCTCGACACCGCCGCCCTCACCGGCGAGTCCGTCCCCCGCCACGCCGAGGTCGGCAGCGAGGTCATCAGCGGCTGCATCAACATGACCGGCCTCATCAAGGTCCGTACCACCAAGCCCCTCGGCGAGTCCACCGTCGCCCGCGTCCTCGAGCTCGTGGAGAACGCCAGCGAGAAGAAGGCAAAGACCGAGAACTTCATCACCCGCTTCGCCCGCGTCTACACCCCCGCCGTCACCGGCGCGGCCGTGTTGCTCGCCCTCGTCGGCGGCATCGCGACCGGCGCCTGGAGCGACTGGATCCTGCGCGGCCTCACGTTCCTCGTCGTCAGCTGCCCGTGCGCCCTCGTGATCAGCGTCCCGCTGAGCTTCTTCGGCGGCATCGGCGGCGCGTCGAAGATCGGCGTCCTCATCAAGGGCTCCAGCTACCTCGAGGCGCTCTCGGAGGTCGACACCGTCGTCTGCGACAAGACCGGCACCCTGACCAAGGGCACCTTCGAGGTCGTCGCGACCCATCCCGAGCAGGGCTACACCGCGGACCAGCTCCTCGAGCTCGCGGCCCACGCCGAGGCGTTCTCCGACCACCCCATCGCGGTCTCCGTCCGCGAGGCGTACCAGGGCGTCCTCGACCCCAAGCGCGTGACGGAGTCCGCCAACGAGGCGGGCCACGGCGTCATCGCCACCATCGACGGCAAGAAGGTCCTCGTCGGCAACGACAAGCTCCTCGCCGAGGCGGGCCTCGACGCCCCCAGCTGCGAGGTCGTCGGCACCATCCTCCACGTGTCCGTCGACGGCACCTACGCCGGCCACATCGTGATCGCCGACATGCTCAAGGACGATGCCGCACAGACCGTCGCCGACCTGCACGCCGTCGGCGTGCGCCGCGTCGTCATGCTCACCGGCGACCGCGAGGAGGTCGCGGCGGCCGTCTCCAAGCAGCTCGGCATCGACGAGTACCACGCGCAGCTCCTCCCTGGCGACAAGGTCGACCACGTCGAGCGCCTCCTCTCCTCCGAAGACGGCAAGCACAAGCTCGCCTTCGTCGGCGACGGCATCAACGACGCGCCTGTCCTCACCCGCGCCGACGTGGGCATCGCCATGGGCGCGATGGGCTCCGACGCCGCCATCGAGGCCGCCGACGTCGTCCTCATGGACGACAAGCCCTCCAACATCGCCCGCGCCATGCGCGTCTCGCGCAAGACCATGCGCATCGTGTGGCAGAACATCATCTTTGCCCTCGGCGTCAAGCTACTCATCCTCATGCTGGCCGCCCTCGGCATCGCGAACATGTGGCTCGCCGTCTTCGGCGACGTGGGCGTGGCCATCATCGCGATTCTCAACGCCATGCGCGCCATGCGGGTCGAGTAGCCTACTTCAGCCAGCGGAAGGCCCGGTCACAGAGCCGCGAGAACCTCGGGGCTTTGTGGCCGGGCCTTCTTTCCATGCGAGTCGCGAAGCGAGCGAGCGCGCAGCGCGAGCGCCGAGCAATGGGAAGAAGGGCCTCCCCCTCGCCCCGCGGAGATCCCCTACCCCAGCAGCGCCTCGAAGTCCTCGGGCGGCATGGGACGATAGTACTTGAAGCCCTGCGCGATGCCGAGGCCGACGGAGCACACGAGCTTCTCCTGCTCCTCGGTCTCGATGCCCTCGACGATGACGGGGACGTCGAGCGTGCGGGCCATGCTCGCCACGCTGCGCACGATGCCGGCGCTCTTCTCGTCGTTGACGCTGCCGTTGGGCAGGAAGCTCCGGTCCAGCTTGATGGCGTCGACGTTCACGTCGCTCAGCATCGCCAGCGACGAGCGGCCCGTGCCGAAGTCGTCCATATGGACGTGGAAGCCCTTCTGGTGGAAGCGCGCGACGAGCGCCGCGACGCCCTTCTCGTCCTCGGCGAAGGCACTCTCGGTGATCTCCACGCGAATGAGCTCGCTCGGGATCCGCAGCTCCTCGACCTGCGAGCTCAGGTACTCGACGACGTCGAACGAGGCGATGTCCACGCGGCTCAGGTTGATGGCCACGGGCACGGTGCGCCCGCCGGCGTCCATCCAGATGCGCAGCCGCTCCATGAGCGAGCGCCAGACGGCCTTGTCGAGCGTGACGACGAAGCCGCTCTTTTCCAGCACGTCCATGAACTGCCCGGGCGAGGTGACGCTGCCGTCCTTGTGGCGCCAGCGGGCGAGCGCCTCGGCACCGATGATCCGCCCCGTCTCGATCTCCACCTGCGGCTGCAGGTAGAACATGATGCGCCCCTCCGTCACCGCGTACTGGAACTTGGAGAGCAGGAGGTGCTCGCCGCGCTCGCGCGCGTACTCGACCGGCTGGAAGTACTTGACGTGGTTCTCGTAGTCGCGCTTCGCCGCCGTGCAGGCGAAGGTCGCCTTCGAGTACTCGTCGATGCCGATCTCGGCGCGCTCCTCGAGCGGGTAGACGCCCAAAGACGGCGTGAAGCCCACGGAGTCGTCGAACGACGCTATGACCTCGCACAACCGGAGGAACACGTCGTCGATGAGGGTCCACTCGTTGGGGCACAGCAAGGTGAAGTCGTCGTTGCCCCAGAACCCGGCGACGCCGTTGCCCGCGCGCTCGGCCCGCGCGAGGGTCGCGCCCACCGCGGCGAGCAGCTCGTTTCCGCGGCCTTGGCCATGCCACTCGTTGAAGATGTGCATGTTGCCGATGTCGATCTTCACCAGGCAGCACTTCTGGGATCCCGCTCCCGCGCAGTAGAGGTTCGAGCGGCGGAGGAACTCGTTCGAGCGCCAAAGCCCGGTCAGGGGGTCGATATTCTCCTCGACCGCGACGTCCCCGACGGCGGCGCGGCGCACGGGCAGCTCGCCTTCCTTGCTCTGCGACTCGCACAGGTCGCGCAGGTCGCTCAGCACCGAGAACGTGCCCGCCGAGACGACGCTGTGGTGGCGCGACACCACAACCGCGGGCACGCGGAGCAGCTTGTCTTTGACCTCGAGCGGCGAGAAGAGCCTGTGGCGGATCGCGTCGGCGAGCTCGGAGGTGGTCTTCTGGTCGGCGCCCTCGGCCACGACCAGAAGCGAGCGCCGCGGTAGCGGAACACCTTCGCGCGCCCGCGCAGCAGCGAGACCAGGCGCGCTGCGGTCTCGGCGAGGATGCCGTCGCCCACGACGTACCCGTAGACGGAGTTGTAGCGCTCGAAATCCTCGAGCTTGGTCATGATGAGCCCGGCGGACGCGCCCGAGATCCGGCACTCCTCGATGCGCGAGATCAGCGCGCGGACGTCGGGCAGCGCCGAGGAGGGGTCAGCCATGTCGGCGATGCTGTAGTTCGAGATGATGCCGACGAAGAGCGCGGGCTCGTCCTCGCTGCCGTTCAGGCGGTAGCCCCGGATCTCGCACATGGCGTAGCGGCCAGAGGCGTCGCGCATGCGGTACTGGACCGAGCAGCGCTGCGTTCTCCCCTCGCACAGGTCGATGACGTCGGAGAGCCAGGCGTCGCGGTCCTCGGGGTGCGCGAGCCCGGCGAAGACGTCGATCGCGTTCGGGACGTTCTCGCCGGGAAGCGCCAGGTCGCGCACAGCGTTGACCGACCAGCGGCTCTGGTTCGTGGCGATGTCGTGCACAAAGAAGTACCGGCCCTTCATGCACAGCGAGAGCGTCTGGAAGATCCGGTCGTCGAAGATGTCGCCCGCGGTGAGGGCGCGCCCCGCCCCGCCGGTGACCTCGCGGCGCCGGTGCGCGAGCTTGTAGACGTACATGCGGCGGTCGAGGTCGAGGGTGAGCTGGCGGCGCTTGTCTCCGCGGACGGGGTCGATCACGGAGCAGCCGTAGCTGAACGTGAAGGCCAGTGAGCCGTCGGGGCTCTGCTCGTTGGCCATGAGGCCCTCGCGCACCGCCTCGAGGCGGTCGCCGAGCTCATCGGGGGAGCTGATGGGAGAGACGATGACGAACTCGTCGCCGCCCACGCGATAGAGCTTCTCGCCCTCGTCAGCGCGCAGGCAGTCGCCGAGGTAGTGGGACGCGGTCTGTATAAAGCGGTCCCCTGCGGCGTGCCCCCGCAGCGGTCGTTGCAGGCCTTGAGGTTGTCCAGGTCGATGAAGGCGATGCAGAAGCGGCTCCCGGCGTCCCAGAGCACATCGACGTCCTGATTGAAGCAGGCGCGGTTCCCGGCGCCGGTGAGCGCGTCGGTGAGGGCGTCGGTGAGGGCCGCGCGCGTGACGCGGAGCTCCCGGTCGATCGCCGCGCCGAGCGCGTCTGCGAGCTCGTTGAGCCTGCACCCCAGCGGCCGTAGCTCTTCGGGGAGCCCGCCGCAGTCGAGCGGCGGCACCATCCCGCCGTCGTAGGTCAGGGCGGACTCGGCGAAGCGCTCGAGCGTCTCTAGGCCGTTGTTGACGGGTGAGCCCATGTGCCTCCTCATTCGCGCGGCGGGCCGAAGTTGCATTATTTTAATAATATGCCATGAGACCGCGGCGGGTTCTTGCAGATACGAGCGTTAAACGACGATTGAGCGGATATGCTCCGCGAACGGAAAAGCCCCCGCCGAGGAAGGGGAACGGCGGGGGCTACAAGGAAAGAAGGTACTTACAATGTACCCCGTCCCACGCCGCTCAATCACCCGCAGGTCAAGTACACATTCCCGCCACGCGGCCTCCATGCGCGCGCCACAAACCTTTTGCTCGGGGCACGCCGGGCCGGCTCTGCGCGCGGCATACCGGGCCCCGTGCGCAATTCAGCCCGGCCGTGGCGGCTGGTTGCGGCTAGGATAAGTGAAGAAACCAGCGCGAAGGAGCCTCATGCCAGACCAGCACCGCAGCAAGAAGCACAAGCCCTCCCCCGCCGCGGGCCCAGGACGGTCGGTGGCCGCGGGCCAGGGAAAATCCGCAGCCGCGAGCGCGAAACAGCACGCCAAGCCCGCGGCGCCGAAGCGCCCCGTCAAGCCCGCCGCCCCCGAGCGCCCGCCGCGCGAGGCCTTCCTCCCCGTGAGCCGAGCGGACATGGACGCCCGCGGTTGGGACCAGTGCGACTTCGTCTACATCTGCGGCGACGCCTACGTCGACCACCCGAGCTTCGGCATGTCCATCGTCAGCCGCGAGCTCGAGGCCCACGGCTACAAGGTGGGCATCATCTGCCAGCCCGACTGGCACGACCCGGAGAGCATCGCCGCGCTCGGCGAGCCTCGCCTGGCCTTCCTCGTCAGCGCGGGAAACATGGACTCCATGGTCAACCACTACACCGTGGCAAAGAAGCGCCGCCACAAGGACTTCTACACCCCCGGCGGCCGCATGGGCGCGCGCCCCGACCACGCCGTGACGGTCTACTCCAACCTCATCCGCCGCACGTTCAAGCACACCCCCATCGTACTCGGGGGCATCGAGGCGAGCCTGCGGCGCCTCGCGCACTACGACTACTGGTCCGACTCCCTCAAGCGCTCGGTGCTTCTGGACTCGGGCGCGGACCTGCTCCTCTACGGCATGGGAGAGCGCTCCATCGTCGAGATGGCCGACGCCCTGGCCGGCGGCATCCCCATCGACCAGGTCACCTGGATCGCGGGCTCGGCGTACAAGGCGCGCTCCCTCGACGACGTGTACGACTACGAGCTTTTGCCCACCTACGACGAGCTGCGCGCCGACCGCCTCGCCTACGCACGGAGCTTCGCCGTCCAGTACCGCAACATGGACTCGATCACGGCCAAGCGCCTCGTGGAGCCCTACCCCGCCGACAACCTCTACGTCGTGCAGAACCCGCCCACGGCGCCTCTCTCTACCGAGGAGCTCGACGCCGTCTACGAACTGCCCTACGCGCGCGCCTGGCACCCGGACTACGACGCCGCGGGCGGCGTGCCGGCGTTCGACTTCGACGAGGTGCGCTTCTCCATCGCGGCGAACCGCGGGTGCTTCGGCGAGTGCAGCTTCTGCGCCATCACCTTCCACCAGGGCCGCGTCGTGCAGGTGCGCAGCCACGACAGCATCATGCGCGAGGCGGAGGCGCTCACGCACGACCCGAGCTTCAAGGGCTACATCACCGACGTGGGCGGCCCCACGGCGAACTTCGGCCGCTCCGCCTGCGACAAGCAGGCCAAACACGGCGTCTGCTCGAACCGCCGCTGCATGTGGCCGAAGCTCTGCCCCAACATGGTGGTCGAGGAGGACTCCTACGCCGACCTGCTGCGCGACCTGCGCCAGCTCCCGGGGGTAAAGAAGGTCTTCGTCCGCAGCGGCGTGCGCTTCGACTACACCCTGGCCGACAAATCCGACAAGTTCCTCGACGAGCTCGTGCGCCACCACGTGAGCGGCCAGCTGCGCCTCGCGCCCGAGCACGTGAGCGACACGGTGCTCGCCGCCATGGGCAAGCCGCCGCGCGCCGTCTACGAGGCGTTCTGCCGCCGCTTCGAGCGCGCGACGAAGGCCGCCGGGCTCGAGCAGTACGTGGTCCCCTACCTCATCAGCAGCCACCCCGGCTCCACGATGAAGGAGGCCGTCGAGCTCGCCGAGGCCGTGCGCGACATGGGCTACATGCCCGAGCAGGTCCAGGACTTCTACCCCACGCCGTCGACCATGAGCACGTGCATGTTCTACACAGGCGTCGACCCGAGGAACATGCAGCCCATCTACGTGCCGCGCGACCCGCACGAGAAGGCCATGCAGCGCGCGCTCATCCAGTACCGCAAGCCCGAGAACTGGCAGCTCGTGCACGAGGCGCTGCTGCGCGCGGGGCGCCAAGACCTCATCGGCTTCGAGCCGCGCTGCCTGATCCGCCCCTACCCGCCCAAGGCGCGCGACGAGAAGAAGGGCGCGGCGCGGGGAAAGAAGGGCGCGGGACCCCGAGGCGCGGGAGCGAAGGCCGGCGGCTCGAAGGGGGCGAAGGCCGGCGGCGCGAGGGGCGCGGCGGCCAACCGCGGCGCCAAGGCCCCAAAGGCCCCCGCCGCCGGCACAAAGAAGGGCCCGCGCAAAGGCGGGCCCACGAGGAAGAAACCGATGAACTGATGGGCGCCGGGGGCCGAGCCGCGAGAGCTCGGCCCCCGGCGCTTCTTGCCGCCGACCGCCCACTCATCGCGCGGGGGAACGGGCGGCGGCGGGGCGATGCGGCGCCTACGCCGCGTCGGCCTCCTCGAACTGCGAGTTGTAGAGCTTGGCGTACGCGCCGCCGGCGGCGAGCAGCTCCTCGTGGTTGCCGGACTCCACCACGTCTCCGTGCTCCATCACGAGGATGAGGTCGGCGTCGCGGATCGTCGAGAGCCGGTGCGCGATGACGAAGCTCGTGCGCCCCTCCATGAGGGCATCCATCGCGCGCTGGACGCGCAGCTCGGTACGGGTGTCTACCGAGCTCGTGGCCTCGTCGAGGATGAGCAGCGGGGCGTCCTTGACCATGGCACTGGCCGGCAGAGACGCTGCCCGGCTCGAGCTCGGTGTCGTAGCCGGCGGGAAGGCTGCGCACCCACTTGAGCAGGCCGCACGCCTCGCAGACCTCATCGAGGCGCTCGTCGCCCACGCCCTCGGCGTCGAAGGCGATGTTCTCGCGCAGCGTCCCCTGGAAGAACCGCGTGTCCTGCAGCACCATACCAAACTGCTCGTGGAGGTTCTCGCGCGTGACGTCGGCGATGTTCACGCCGTCGATGTAGATGCCGCCGTTGCCCACCTCGTAGAAGCGCATGAGGAGGTTCACGAGGGTCGTCTTTCCGGCGCCGGTGGGGCCGACGATGGCGACCTTCTTGCCCGCGAGTGCCTTGGCGCTGAAGTCGCGGATGATGTCGGTTCCCTCTTCGTAGCCGAAGCGAACGTGGCGGAAGTCCACCTCACCGCGCGGCGACTCGATGCGAGCGGGCTTGGCGGACTCGTCGTCCATCTCGTCCTCCTCGAGGAAGTCGAACACGCGCTCGCACGCGGCCGCCATGGTCTGCACCGAGCTCGCGGCCTGCGAGATGTTCTGGAGCGGCTGGGTAAAGAGGCGGATGTAGATCATGAAGGCGACGACGGTGCCGAAGGGGATCGCGCCCGAGAGCGCGAGCAGGCCGCCGACGATGCACACCACCACGTAGCTGAGGTTACCGACGAAGATCATGAGCGACATCATCGTGCCGGAGAGGAAGGCGCTCTTCCACGCAGCATCCTCGAGCGTCGCGTTGCTGCGGCCGAAACGCTCGCGCTCGCCGTCCTCGCCGTTGCAGACCTTGACGACGTCGAGGCCGCCCATGACCTCCTCGACCTGGTCGTCGACAGCGCCGAGCGCCGCCTGCTGGCGGGCGAAGTAGGGCTGGGAGCGGCGGATGATGCCGCTCGTGAGCACCATGCCCAAAAGTGCCGACGCGATGCCGGCCACGGCCATGACCCAGTTGGTCGCGACCATCATGATGATGGAGCCGATGTGCTGCGCATGAGCTCGTCGTGGGTACCGACGCCCACGCAGGAGCCGCCGTCGAGCACGACGATGAGGTCGGCGTCGCGCACCGTGCCCACGCGCTGGGCGACGATGGGCTTGGTCGTGCCGGCGCACTCGCGGGCGAGGGCCTCGCGCAGCTTGCGGTCGGTCGCGAAGTCGAGGGCGCTGAACGAGTCGTCGAAGACAAGGACCTCAGGCCTGTGGGCGATGGCGCGGCCCATGGCCAGGGCCAGGCGCTGGCGCTGGCCGCCAGAGACGTTCCGCCCGCCCTGCTCGATGGCGGCGTTAAGGCCGCCCTCCATGCCCTCGACAAAGTCGGTAGACTGGGCCACCGCGAGCGCGGCGGCCACGTCGGAGTCGAGGACGCCCACGCCGTCAGTCACGGCGGGCTCGGCCTCGATGACCTCGCTCACGCGCTCGGCGGCCACCTGGGCGCGCGGCAGCAGGACGAAGATCATGTTGAGCAGCACGAACGCGAGGACCACCTGCATGCCGTAGTTCGAGAAGACGACCATCTGCGAGAAGAGCGTGAGGCGCGCGCCCGGCGCGGCGGCCTCGATGAGGACGGCGCCGATCCAGTAGACGGCCAGGGTGAGGCCCGAGGTCACGAGCGTCATGCCCGGGTTCATGATGGCCATCACGCGGTTGGCGATGAGGTTGTTATCCGTGAGCTCGTCGTTCGCGCCGGAGAAGCGCTCGCGCTCGTAGCCCTCGGCGTTGTAGGCGCGCACGGGGCGCACGCCGGTCAGGTGCTCGCGCAGCAGGCGGTTGAGCACGTCGGTCAAGCCCTGGACCTTCTGGAAGCGCGGGATGCAGACGACGACGGTGAGCGCGAGCATGAGCGCGATGGAGAGCGCCGCCACGGCGGTCGCGAGCGTCCACTCCCAGCCGAAGCCGACGATCTTCACGACGGCCCAGATCGCCATGACAGGGGCCTTGACGATGACCGAGAGGCCCATCGAGACGAGGTTCTGGATCTGGGTTATGTCGTTCGTGCAGCGGTTGACGAGCGACGCCGCGCCGAAGCGGTCGACGTCCCCGCGCGAGAGGTCGAGTGCCTGGTTGAAGACCTTCTCGCGAAGGGTGCGCGAGAGGCCCGCCGCCACGCGGGAGGCGAGGTAGACGCAGATGACATTGCACACGAGCGAGCCTGCGGCGCACAGCATCATGTAGCCGCCCTGGACGAGGATCTGGCCCATGGTGGAGCCGGGGGTCTCGGCGAGCGAGGTGATCGTCGCCATGTAGTCGGGCAAGGTGAGGTCGAGCACACCTGCAGGACCACGAACACGAGCGTGAGCAGGGCCTGCCCGCGCTGGCGCTTGTCGAGGTATCAGAGCAGTTTCAGCATCGCGAGTTTTCCTTTCATTGTTAGGTATTTGACGGTAAGTAATCCGCCGCGTTGTGCGGCGGATGGTTGGCGGACGAGGGCCGAGGCTGCGGACAGTTGGCGGATGGAGCCGGCGGCCGCTTACGGGCGGTGCTGGGACCGGGCCCGTGACCTCGCAGTTATTTGACGAGGGGCTCCGCGATCCTCTCCACCAGGCGGGCGAGCTCGAGCTGCTCCTCAGCCGAGAGCGGCGCCAAGAGGGACGAGACCCCGCGCACGGCGGACTGGAAGTTCGCCTCGCCGAAGGCCTCGCCGGCAGGCGTGATGCGCACGATCACGCCGCGGCCGTCCTCGGGGTTCGTTTGGCGGACGACGTATCCCTTGCGCTCGAGTGCCTTGAGCGTGTTCGCCACCCGTGCGCTCGAGACGCCGAGGGCATCCATGAGCTGGGAGGGCGTGGCCTCGCGGTCATGCTGGACGAGGCAGCCGAGGACGCCCATCTCGCCGCGCGAGGCGTTGAGCGCGTCCATGCCGCCGGCGTTCGTGATGGCGCCCATCGCGCGGGTCACCTTATAGGCAGCGAGGCTCGATGCGTCATCCGCGGAAGGTTTCTCCATGCGATTCTCCTTTCAGTGTTAGCTTTTACTGCTAGGTATTGTATCCACGCCATTTGCCTTCTAGTGCAAGATATTTGACCGGCACAAACGCTCCACAAACCACGAGTTGTTCCGGCGCATGGGCAAGAAACCAGCGCCTGCGGCCGCGCGCCGAGCCGAAACATGGCAAACTGGCATACCGGCCTGGTGATCCGCCCCGGGCCGTCGAGTCACACAGAAACGAGGCGCCGCCCGATGGTCAAAGACATAGTCCGCTCTCCCCTGCTGCTCCGCGTGCCGAGCGAGCCCGCGGTCCCGCATTCCGCGCTCGACTCCGAGGTGGGTCAGGACCTTCTCGACACGCTCGTCGCGCATGCCGACGAGTGCGTCGGGATGGCGGCGAACATGATCGGGCAGCGCCGGCGCATCATCGTCGTCGCCAACGGGGCGCGCCATATGCTCATGCACAACCCCGAGATCCTCGAGGCGAGCTGCCCTTACCAGACCGAGGAGGGGTGCCTCTCGCTCGAGGGGACGCGCCCCTGTACGCGTTACCGCCGCATCAAGGTCCGCTACCTTGACGAGTCCTGGAACGAGCGGACCTTCACCTTCACGGGCTTCATCGCCGAGATCATCCAGCACGAGATCGACCACTGCGACGGCGTCGTAATCTAACAGCCCCGAAGGGTGTCCCCGAATGATGAGTGTCCCAGGAAGCTGCAGCCAATGACTGTCACTGGCTGACGGCACCAACACTGGGTGACAGTCATTGCGTGATGGGTGGCACAGGATGATGTGTGTCCCAGAAAGCTGCACGCAATGACTGTCACCCAGTGTTGGTGTTAGTCGGAGAGCTTGGCGGAGATGAGGTCGGAGAGGACGTCGCCGAGCTCGTGGCCGGCGACGCGCATCATCTGCGGGAAGCGGCTGTAGTAGGTGAGGCCGGGAGTCGAGTTGACCTCGTTGAAGACGACCTCGCCCTCGGGCGTGACGAACATGTCCACGCGCGCGAAGCCCTCGCAGCCGAGTGCCTCGTAGACGCGCTGGCCGGCGTCCTTGACCTTGGCCAGGAGCTCCGGCGAGAGGTCCGACGGGCAGCGCAGCTCGGTATTCGCGCCGGGGTTCTTCTCGAGGTGGATGCGGAAGAACCCGTCGCCGGTGACGACGATCTGGTCGACCTCGCCCATACTGACGCCGCGGACGGCGTCGCCCACGACGGCGCAGCCGACCTCGTCGCCGACGATGGCCTCCTCCACGGCGACCTTGCGGTCGAGCGCGAACGCCGCGGAGAGCGCCTTCTGGTAGCTCGCCTCATCGGTCGCCTTGGACACGCCGATCGACGAACCGCCGCGGGCAGGCTTGACGAAGACAGGGAAGCCGCCGCAGGCGCGCGCGGCGGCGAGCGCCTCGCTGACGGTGGAGCCGCGGTAGAGGACCTCACACTTGGGCGAGCGGACGCCGGCGGCCGCAGCGAGGCGGTGGCTCGCGTCCTTGTCCATGCACACGGCGCTCGAGAGCACGCCGCAGCCGACGTAGGGCACGCCGCAGGTCTCGAGCGCGCCCTGCAAGGTGCCATCCTCGCCGCCCTGGCCGTGCATGACGGGCAGCGCCACGTCGACGTCGATCCGCTCGAGCCCGCCGTCGCGAAGCGCGAAGAACCCGCCCGCATGCTCGCCCATGCCGGGGACGAGGACGACGCGCTCGGTGTCGTGGGTCTCCCAGTCGCCGGTCACGTCTGCGGAGTCGCCGGTGTAGTGCAGCCACTCCCCCGCCTTCGTAATGCCGATGAGAACGAGCTCGAAGCGGCCGGCGAGCGCGCTAATGACGTTGTCGGCGGACTTGCAGGAGATGTCGTGCTCGGTGGAGATCCCGCCGAAGAGGATGGCGACCTTGGTCATGGTTGGGGGCCTTTCGTCGTGATGTGGTTGGTATCGGATTCGCGCGGTGCGCGCGAGACTGCTCAAGCCGCACTATTCTACGCCATGAAAAAGGCCCCCTCCTGAGGAAGGGGGCCTGCGGCAGGTTTGTTCCGCCGACCGTTCGCGGACAGCGCCGACGAAGGATCGCGGGAGCCGCCCGCGGCGGGCTAGGCGCGGTACTTCTCGGGCACCTGGTCCATGGTCTGCCACTTGCCGAGGGCCTCGTCGACGGTCATGCCCGCAGAGATCGCGTCCTTGCGGCAGGCGTTGACGGCCTGGATCTCCTTCATGCGCTCGCCCGTCAGGGTGTAGCCCTTCATGGCCAGCAGCGTGAGCACCCAGGCGATCATCGGGATCACGCAGAACAGCACGATGGTCAGCCAGTTCATGCCGTCGGCGTACGGGGTCGTGGTGTCGGGCAGCTGCGTCAGGCCGACGGCCAGAAGCGCGATGCCGACGACGGTGGTGGAAAGCGAGCTCACGAGCTTGTCCACGAACGAGAAGAGCGTGCCGATGACGCCCGGCGCGTAGTTGCCGGAGCGGTACATCTCGTAGTCGGAGCAGTCGGCGATCATCGGGATGGCCATGTCGGCGGTGGAGTAGTACGCGCCGTAGCCCAAGCCGTAGAGGACGATGAAGATGATGGTGTAGGCGTTGAGCGTCAGGTGGAAACCGCCCTCGGTGCTGAAGATCGAGAGGCAGAACGCCGGGTTGCCGGGGTTCCACATGGCCAGCAGCGCGACGACGCCGACGTAGAGGGCGAGCGCCAGGGTGGTGAAGGTCACGAGGGTCTTCTTTTGCCCGTGCTTTTGGCTCATGCGCAGGCCGCCGAGGAAGAAGGGCGCGGAGAACACGTAGCCCATCACGTACATGGGCAGGTACAGGCCGTTGTAGTTGCCCATCATGCAGCTGTACAGAAGGACGCCGACCGAGGTGTTGGTAGCGACGGCGAAGGCGAACTTGGTGCCGGAAGCCGCAACCATGAGGCGCTGGAGCTCCTTGTTGGACTTGAAGATCTGGACGTAGTCCTTGAGGGTGAGCTTGTTCTCGTCACCCTCCTTGGACTCGCCGCCGAGGCCCCAGTACTCCTTCTTGTCCTTGCCGGCGATGCCGATGACCGCGAGCGCGGTGAGCGCGGCGGACAGCACGATCACGAGCGGGATGAGGAAGTTGAAGAACGCCTCGGTGCCAAAGCCGACGTTGCCGCCGACGATGGAGGCGACGGCCATGGTCACACCCATGCCGACGAGCGACGCGATGGTGTTGAACAGCGTGAAGGTTGGGCGCTGCTTGGGGTCGTTGGTCAGGCAGGTCTGGCCCGAGCGCGTGCAGGAGGTCTGGATGGAGTAGCCGACCATGAGCAGGATGTAGAACACGGTGTAGGCCACGTACTTGACCGCGGTCGCGTCCTCGGGAATCAGGCGCGTGCCGTAGAAGAGCAGAAGCGACGAGACGATCATCACGACGTTGCCGAGCACCATGAACGGGCGGAACTTGCCGAACTTGGTCTCGGTGCGGTCGATGAGCATGCCCACGACCGGGTCGATGAAGGCGTCGAGCGCGCGGGTGACGGTGACCATCGTGGTCGCGAACGCGAGCACGAGGCCGAGCACGCCGTTGGCATAGTAGGCGATGTAGTTCATGAGAAGGACGTAGTACACGTTCGTCGCGCCGTTGTTGAACGGGAAGAGGACGAGCTGGTACATCTTGGCCTGGTTGAGCGAGGTGGACGCGCCCTCCCCCGCGGGTTTCTGTGCGGTATCTGCCATGCGATTTCCTTTCTGGATCGGCGGGTCCAGCATAAATTGACTGGCTAATATACTAGTTCATCCGTTTTTCCCCGGATTCTCGAAGCCGGCTCCAACCGGCTCTGCGGCACGCTTTGGCCGGTGAACGGAATATTCCTGCCCAAAATCGTGCGATTACGAAAAAGAGCCCCGCCCCTGCGAGTCGCAGACGGGGCGGGACTCTGGTTCAGCAAGTGCCGCAAGCTGTCATACCAGATGCAGCGTCACAGCCATTGCCGGTCGAGCTAATCGGTCGGCTCGGCGTCCTTGAAGGCGGGCAGGAACGCGGCGACCACGAGCACGAGCGCGGCGACCACGAGCAGCACGGTCGCGACGATCGTGGAGTTGAAGACGCCCCAGCCGATCTGGTTGGACGCGTTCCACGAGAAGAGCCCGGACGCGAGGATGACCCTGGCGCCGATGACCTTGACGCCAGTGAACACGAGCGCGAAGACCGCGACGGCCGAGCACGCATTCGCGAAGATCGGGTTCAGCCCGTCCTTGGCCTGCGCGAGGGCGCCGGCGACGGTCAGCACGATCGCGACGACGATGAGGACGAGGTAGAGCGGCAGGCCGGCGAGCGCGTAGTCGGCGCTCTTCGTGGAGCACAGCACGGTCGCGACGGCGCCGGCGACGGCGAGGACGATGCCCGCGGCGTCGAGGTAGAGG
The DNA here is from genome assembly GCA_003150175.1 of Coriobacteriia bacterium. Classification (GTDB taxonomy): domain Bacteria; phylum Actinomycetota; class Coriobacteriia; order Coriobacteriales; family Atopobiaceae; genus Paratractidigestivibacter. The sequence continues at coordinate 8,540 of QAKZ01000002.1, read as the reverse complement.
CCGAACCCGCGCTTCTTGCCCGCGGTGAGGTTCTTGGATGCCATCCTATGCCTCCTTCTTGGAGTTCTTCTTGCCGGTCCTGGCGGAGAGCACGGCAAAGACGACGGTCAGGACAGCGCTCACGGCGATGGCTGCGATGTATGCGATGCGCCACCAGGTGGGCTGCTGCTCGACGTGCGCGGTGGAGTTGTAGCGGTTGGTGAGGTTGGACTTGGAGAGCGCGAAGAGCACGTTGTGAGCGGCGTCCTTGACATTCTGCTGCAGGTGCGCGTCGCCCTTGACGGTCTCGATGCCCGGGGTCAGGCCGTCGTTCTGCTTGGCGAAGATCGAGGTGGACTCGATGGTGGTGCCGCCGTCGAAGCCCGAGATGCCGCGGGTATCCCAGCAGGTGACGCCGGAGTTGAGCACGGAGCCGTAGAGGTCGGTGTCGTCGTAGATGTCGGTCACGCAGTAGCCGTGGAAGCCCCACTCGTTCTTGAGGATCCCGGTGATCAGGCCGTAGGAAGAGGTGCACTCGACAGGGCCGACCTTCGAGAAGGAGGTCATGACGCCCTTCATGCCCTCGTCGACGTCATCGGTATCGTACTTCGTTGCCTCGAAGGCGATCTGGAAGGCGCGCAGGTCTCCCTCGCGGGCCTTCTGCTCGGTCATGTACGGAGCGATGCCGTAGCGGTTGGTCTCCTGGTCGTTGAAAGCGAAGTGCTTCGGGGAGGCGATGAGGCCCTTCTTCTCGGCGGCGATGGCGAACTCCATCGCGGCGTTGCCGGTGAGGATGGCGTCCTCGGAGTAGTACTCGCCGTTGCGGCCGTTATAGGCGGAGCGGTGCGTGTTCAGGCCCGGGCCCCAGAGGATGGGGATGCCGAGGAAGAGCGCCTCGTCGCCCACGTAGTCGCCGACCTCGCCCATGAGGTCGGGGTCGAAGGAAGCGGCCACGACGGGGGCGGAGCCGAGCACGGCGCCGATCCAGCCGGCGTTCGCGTCGTCGGCGGCGATGGCCCAAGGGGCGTTCTTGTCCTTAGAGGCGTTGAGCGCCAGCGAGATGCCGATGCCGTTGTTCTCGGTCATGTAGTCCTCGTAGGTGCCGAGGGCCCTGGAGCCAGGGATGCTCGGGCCGCCGAAGGTGGCGATGTTCAGGGCCTCCTGGAGGGAGAGCTCGTCCATGGCCTTGTCCCAGGCCTCGTCGTCGAACTTCTTGTCAAAGAGGTCCCAGAACTTGATGCCGGAGTCCTTGCCCCAGGTGATGGACGAGGTGTCGTCGCCGGTCTTCACGTCGTAGTAGTGGGCGTTCAGGTCGCTGATGAGCTCGTCGTCCTTGAGCTCCATGTCGGAGTAGGTCTTGGGCCAGGTCGCGCCCCAGTCGGCGCGCGAGAGGTTGGTGACCTCGCCGTCCTGGAAGTGGTTCCAGTCGGAGTACTCGAGCTGGTTGGAGATCTTCTGGCCGGTCTTGGAGACCGAGAAGGCCGTCTTTGCGAGGAAGTTCTCGTCGATGTCCTTCTTGCAGGCCTTGGAGGCGTCGGAGGCGCCGGAGATCTTCGCGGTCGAGACGCCCTGCGCGGCCATCATGTTGTTCAGCGCGTCGTGGGCGCCGTTGCCGATGGCGAAGTAGTAGCTGCCGGGGTCGAGGATGTAGGTGCCCTTGGTACCGTCGCCGTTGTCGTGCTCGGAGTCGTAGGAGGCGATGTACTGCAGGTCGACCTTGACGTCGACCTCCTCGGAGGCGCCGGGGGCGAGCTCGGAGGTCTTGCCGAAGCCGAGGAGCTGAACCGCGGGCTTCTCGACGCCGCCGGCGGTGTAGGGGGCCTGGCCGTAGACCTGGACCGCGGACTTGCCGGCCACGTCGCCGGTGTTGGTCACGTTGACCTTGAAGGTCGCGTAGGCCTCGGTCTCGCCGTTCTTGCCCTTGGTGACGCTGAACTCGGGCTCACCCATGAGCTCCTGCTTGAAGGTGGTGTAGCTGAGTCCGTAGCCGAAGCTGTAGGTGACCTCGTCGTCGTAGTTCCAGGCGCCCTCGCCGGCGGTCGCGCCCGCCTCGGAGGTTGCGTTGCCCTGGCCGAGCGCGGCGTCGTAGTAACGGGTCTCGTAGTACTTGTAGCCGGTGTAGATGCCCTCGGCCTCGATCACGTACTTGCTCGAGGTGTCGCCGAACTGGCCGGCGGAGCGGGTGAGGACGTCCTTGTTGGCATAGGTGAAGTCGCCCATGTTCTTCGCGGACGGCGCGGAGTTCTCGTTCACGGCGTAGGTGTCGGACAGCGAGCCGGAGGGGTTCGCGCGGCCGACGAGGAGGTCGGCGATGCCCAGGGTGCCGTAGGCGCCGGGGTGGCCAACCCACAGGATGGCCGAGACGTTCGGGTCGTCGGCGAGCTCCTGGATCTGGACCGGGGTGTCGGTGTTCACGAGGACGACGACGTTCTTGGAGCACTCCTCGGCCATCTTGATGGCCTCGCGCTCGTTGTCGGTGAGCTCGAGCGGGTCCGAGGCGCCGATGCCGTCGGCGACGGAGCCGGGCAGGAAGTCGTTGGCCTCGGCGGAGGCGCGGCTGATGGTCACGATGGCGGCGTCGCCGTACTGCGAGCAGCTCGACGCGAGGTCGCCGCCGGCGGCCTGCTCGACCTCGGAGCGGCTCGGCTCCTTCAGGTCGTAGTCGGGCGTCGCGACCTCGTTCTCGGCGTGGTTATAGGTCTCGTTGAGCGAGGTGTAGGCGCTAACGAGCGTCGGATTGATGTTCAGGCCCGCGCCCTCGAAGTCGAACTCGTCGCCCGACCAGCCGCCGGGCATGGTGGACTGCGGCGGGGTGAAGCTGATGCCGCGGTCGTCGCCGCCGGCCTTGCCCATCTGCATCTTCACGGAACGCGCGATGGTGTCCTTGAAGTCGGTCTTGTTCTGCGAGAGAGCCTGCTCGAGGCTGATGCAGGGGCCCATGACCTTGGTGCCCATGCCGGAGCCGAGCAGCATCGTGTGGCTGCGGATGCCGAACAGCGAGACGTTCTCGCCGGACTGCAGCGGCAGGCCGCGGCCGTCGGAGGTGTTGTTCTTCAGCAGGACGGCGCCCTCGGCCTCCTGCTTACGACCGAGGTCGATGCCCTTCTGGATCAGGGCGCGAGAGTTGCCCGTCCCGTCCGCGTTGAGGACGTCGGAGGAGGGCTTGTAGTTCTCGTAGAGGGGCTCGTCGGCCGTGGAGGTCGAGACGAACTTCTCGCTGGTGGTGCCGAGGTTGGAGTCAATCGTGGAGCGGTATCCCTCAAGCAGCGTTCCCGCGCCCATCGAGAGTGACAGGGTGAACGCGCATACCGCGGTGAGTCCCCTGTACAGACCGGCTCTCACGACCTTCCGTGCCTCTTTTTCTTCGCTCATGTGAGCTCCCTTCCATGTGGTAACTGATATACCAGCAATTGAATACTGACTGGATTTGAAGGTCCTGTGATATATCAGATAGCTAAATGGAGGGATTTAGTTGGTGAACGGTAGTATTTGGCGACCTAAATGGCTTTTGGAACAAAAGAAACGGCTGACGGAATCGATTACCCCGCCAGCCGCGCTCTTACTAATATATCTGACGAATTCGGCTAGTTCCCGTACTCGCGCTGCGCCCCCATCGAGAAGACCACGCGTCCGAGCAGGTCGACGAGCTGCGATTTCTCTGCAGGATCGAGGCACGAGAGCGCCTCCTCGTCCCACTCGGTCACCAACTCCTCGACGAACGCAGAGACCTCCTTGCCCTTCTGGGTGAGGTGCAGGAGGTTCGAGCGCCCGTCCGCGGGGTTCGGCGCACGCTCGATGACGCCCGCCTCGACGAGCTTGGACACCGAGCGCGTCGAGTAGCCCACGTCGACGCGCAGGGCGTTGTTCATCTCGGTCTGGGTGCAGCCCTCGTGCGCGCCGACGTAGAGCACGAAGTACACGAGCCCCTGCGAGAGCCCGACCTCCTTCAGGCGCTCGGCGCATATCTCCTGGAAGTTGTGGCGCAGGCCCGAGACGAGCAGGGCGAGCCTGCGCTCGGGCGCCGGCAGCTCCGGGGCACCGGGGGCGTTGTTGGCGTTTGTGGGCATCAGGGCACCTCTTTGGGGGTCGAGGGTCATGTAAGGGCGCGCCGGCAGCACAGCCGGCGCGCCCTCGATGGTACAGCACGGATTATCTTACCCGATGCGCGCTAGGCGTCCTTCTGGGGCTTGGGGTTCTCGCGCTTGAAGCGGCGGTTCTTCACGATGGCGAAGACCAGACAGAACACGAAACCTGCGCCGGAGAGCACGAAGCACGCGGTGTCGACGAGCACGTAGGCGGGCTTGGTGTAGGCGATGGTGGTGTCCGGGCCGATGTCGTTCATGGCGAGCGAGTTGAGCGTCGCGTAGGCGATGCGGTGGACGCTGTCGCGCATGGCGGAGACCACGACGGGGTCGTTCTCGTACTTCTTGAGCTGCTTCCACTCGATCTCGGTCATGGAGTCAAAGAGGTCGGAGCCGGCCAGGACGCCGTCGGCGCCGTCCATGTAGTGGTTGTTCATGGCGGAGTTGTCCGAGATGACCGCGCCGTTGCAGCCCCACTCGCCGCGCAGGACGCCCGAGATCATGCCATAGTCGGCGCCGTTCCAGTGGCAGCCGACGCGGCTGTAGGAGGTCATCACGCCGTTGACGTTGCCCTCAGTGAAGGCGTACTCGAAGGAGCGCAGGTAGACCTCGCGGATGGCCTGCTCGTTGGTCCAGGTAGAGGCACCGCTGCGGTTGGTCTCCTGGTCGTTCAGGGCGAAGTGCTTGATGAGCACGTGGGCGCCCTTGGACTCGATGCCCTGGCACTCGCTGGAGAGCAGCTTACCAGAGAGGAAGGAGTCCTCAGAGAAGTACTCGAAGTTGCGGCCGCAGTAGGCGTTGCGGTGGATGTTGGCGCCGGGGCCGTAGAGGTAGCTCACCTTGGCGGCGATGCAGTCGTTGCCGATCACACGGCCCACGTCGGAGAGCAGGTCAACGTTGAAGGTGGCGCCCATGACGTCCTCGGAGGGCAGGCCCATGGTCTTGATGTCGGACTTCGCGCCGAACAGCATGGTGGTGAGGCCGGTCGGCCCGTTCTCGTCGCGGGTGCCAGGAAGCTGGATGGAGTCGATCGCCTGCGTGTAGTGGAACGCGGAGCCGATGAGGAAGCTCATGTCGGAGGGCTTCAGCTGGTCGAGCAGGTCGTTCCACTTGGGGTCGTCGTAGTCGAGGCCCATAAGGTCGATGAGCTTGAGGCCGTTCTTGGCGCCGGTGGTGGGCATGGAGGCGCCGTTGTACTCGCCGTCATAGAGACCCGCAGCGTAGCGGGAGTTGGAGAGCTGCGCGACCATGTCGTCGGTGGCCTCCAGGACGGGGGCCTCGTCGGCAAGCGTGCCCTCCCAGTCGGAGCGCGAGAGATAGGTGACCTTCTGGTCGCCGGTGAACCCGGCGCGGTTGAGGTCGGCGTCATCGAACTGGTTGGTGATCTGGGCGCCCTTGGCCGAGGCGGCGTAGGTCGTCGTGTCGAGCGCGGCGTTGTTCCACACACTGACGGCAGAGGCGTCGCCCGCGGCGTCCATCTTGCCGCCGGTGGTCTCGGGGGTGTAGCCCTTGTGGGCCAGGAAGTTGTTCACCGCGGCGTGCGCGCCGTCGGCGACAGTGAGCAGGTAGTCGCCGGCGTCGAGGACGTAGGTCTGGGCGCCGTCGGCGTCGTAGGAGGCCATGTCGCGACGGTCGACGGAGACGGTGACGACCTGGGACTCGCCGGGCTCGAGCTGCTTGGTCTTGGCGAAACCGACGAGCTGGGCCGAGGGCTTCTCGATGCCGTGGGCACGGTCGTAGTCGGTGTAGGGCGACTGCATGTAGACCTGGACGGACTTGGAGCCCGCGACGTCGCCGGTGTTGGTCACGGTGGCGGTGACGTCGAACTTGTCGGTGGATGCGTTATAGGTCGCGCTCACGCCGGAGGTCTGGAAGGTCGTGTACGAGAGGCCCGAGCCGAAGCCGTAGGCGACGTCATCGGAGTAGTTGTAGTCACCGGTGTTGGCGGTGCCCATGACGGCGTCCTCATAGCGGGTCTCGTAATAACGGTACCCGACGTAGATGCCCTCCTGGTAGACCATGTACTTGGAGTTGAACTTGTCGAGGCCCTTCTCGTCGGCGTTCGCGTAGGTGAAGTCGCCGGAGTTGACCACGGACGGGGCCGAGAGGTTGTCGTAGAGGAACGTGTCGGACAGGGCGCCGGAGGGGTTCACGTCGCCGGCGAGGATCTTGCCGACCGCGTTGATGCCCTGCGCGCCCACGCCGCCGACCCACAGGACGGCGTCGACGTCGTAGTCGGAGTCCTTGAGGAAGTCGAGCTGGATCGGGTTGGAGGAGTTCAGCAGGACAACGACCTTGCGGACCTTGCCGGCCTCCTTCATGGCCTTGAGGTTCGCGAGCATGTCGCGCTCCTCCTCGGTGAGGCCGAGGTAGCCGCCGGAGCGGGCGTGCTCGTCGGCGGTGTTGAGGTCGTAGCCCTCGCCGCCGACGCGCGAGATCACGGCGACGGCCGCGTCGCCGTAGTCGGCGACGGAGTCGAGCGTGGCCTGGTCGTACTCGGACCAGGGCACCTCGTTGACCTGGTTGGAGGTGACCTTGGTCTTGCCGGTGAGGCTCACGGTCTGGCGCTTATACTGCTCCGCAGAGCCGGCGCCGGTGGTGTAGAAATCCCACATGGTGGGGTTGACCTGGAAACCGGCGGCCTCCATGGCCTCCTTCAGCGTGGGAACGCTCGAGGTGTCGAGGCCGGCCGAGCCGGTGCCGCCGTAGACGAGGTCGGTGCTCGAGTGCGAGAAGAGCGTGACCTTGGCGCCGTGCGCAAGCGGCAGCGCGCCGCCCTCGTTCTTGAGCAGGGTCGCGCCCTCGGCCTCGACCTTCTCGGAGAGCATCTTGCCGTACTCGACGCGCTCCTCGTCGGAGGAGAAGTCGCTCGTGAAGTACTGCGCCGAGTTATCGGGGTTGGTGATCTTCGTGCGGTTCGACGACGTGACGAGGTCGAACGTCATCGGGAACCAGTTGAAGAAGTACAGCGCGATGCCGGTGGCGATGAACATGATCGGCAGGATGAAGCAGAGGATCTTCGCGGGCAGCGCGACGCGCCGCTTGGCCTTCTTCCACGCCTTCTTCCTCGCCTTGTAGCTTGTGGGGTCGGCGACCCCGCCTTTCTGTGCCATCTTTCCTCCCCTATCTGGTGTGTGGCGGGCATATGCCCTAGCTTGCTGATATACCAGATTAGGGATATTTCCTTGTTTATCTGACCGCGTCAGCTTTCTTTCAAGCAGGCGGTAGCGATGTGACGGCAAACGGTAGCTGGGCGTTTTGACAAATCGAGTTTTGCGTCAAGTCATCAGATGACTTCTGACTGATATGACAATTTAGCCGGCGAATAAGGGCCGCCGACCGGCATGGCAAGCGGTCGGCGACCCTCGGAGGGAGCCTGGATATGAGCTGGGCGGGCGGGGCGCTGGGCGCTAGGCGCTGAGCGGGCAACTACTCGTTGTCGGCCCAGTTGCTCTTCTGCTGGCCCTTCTTCTTTACCAGCTTATAGGCGGCGTTCGGCTCGTGGACGCGGCGCCAGGTGGCCTCGTCGCGGCACTCCCCCGCCACGGCCTCGACACGGGTCTCGCCCTCGGCCAGCGGAATGAAGAGCCTGAACACGTGCGGGTCCTTCGGGTTCTCGCGCACGGTCTCGACCTTCTGGCCGTTGACGAGGAAGGTGACCTCGGGCTGGTTGGAGTACGCCTTGACGGTGATCGACTTGGCGCAGCGGTCCTCGAAGCGCTTGGAGCACACGTGCACGAAGGGCTCCTTGCTCCACCAGGCCTTGTAGATATAGAAGGAGTCCTTCTTGGTCTTGCGGTCGAAGGTGACGAGGCCCTTGTGGTTCATGCCGGGCTCGCCGCCCTGGTCGCGGGCATCGGCCGCGAAGTCGAACATGTTCCACACGTGCGTGGCCCAGAAGTACGGGCGGCGCGCGAAGAACTTGAGCATGTACTCGTGGTACACGCACTGGTACTCCTCGGTGTGGTCGTTGCGGCGCGGGCGCTCGGAGTGGAGGTTCGGCATGGCCTCGCAGCCGTACTCGCTCATGCCGGAGCCGAGCAGCATCGTGTGGCTGCGGATGCCGAACAGCGAGACGTTCTCGCCGGACTGCAGCGGCAGGCCGCGGCCGTCGGAGGTGTTGTTCTTCAGCAGGACGGCGCCCTCGGCCTCCTGCTTACGACCGAGGTCGATGCCCTTCTGGATCAGGGCGCGAGAGTTGCCCGTCCCGTCCGCGTTGAGGACGTCGGAGGAGGGCTTGTAGTTCTCGTAGAGGGGCTCGTCGGCCGTGGAGGTCGAGACGAACTTCTCGCTGGTGGTGCCGAGGTTGGAGTCAATCGTGGAGCGGTATCCCTCAAGCAGCGTTCCCGCGCCCATCGAGAGTGACAGGGTGAACGCGCATACCGCGGTGAGTCCCCTGTACAGACCGGCTCTCACGACCTTCCGTGCCTCTTTTTCTTCGCTCATGTGAGCTCCCTTCCATGTGGTAACTGATATACC
>QAKZ01000057.1 GCA_003150175.1 Coriobacteriia bacterium | reverse complement strand
CTGCGTGATGCCGCCGGCCTCGCCCTCGGCGACGCCGGTGTGGCGGATGGCGTCGAGCAGGGAGGTCTTGCCGTGGTCGACGTGGCCCATGACGGTAACGACGGGCGCGCGGGGCACGAGGTCCTTCGGGTCGTCGTAGAAGGTGAAGGAGTTCTCCTCCTCCTTGGTCATGACCTTGACGTCTCGGCCGAGGTCGTCGGCCACGAGCTCGATGAGCTCGTCGGACATCGACTCGGTGAGGGTCAGCGGCGTGCCCAGGAGGAACAGGCGCTTGATGATGTCGTTCGCGGGGACGCCCAAGAGCTCGGCGAGCTCGGCCACGGTGGAGCCCTGCGGGACCTTCACGGTATCGAGCTGGCTGATGTCCTGGTCGTTGGCGATGGCTTCCTCGATGCGCTGCTGCTCGGCGGCCTGCTCGGCCTGCTTCTGGCGGCGCTCCTTGCGCTTCTTGCGGCGGCCGGTGGACTCGCGGGAGGCCTCCTCGACGGCCACGCGGGCCTCCTCGAGGACCTTGCTGCGGTTATAGGCCTCGGCCTCGCGGGCCATGCGGGAGTAGCGATCCTCGCCGCCGTCCTCGCCGCGGCGGCCGCGCTTGCCCTTGCGGCGGCCGTTGTCGGAGGAGTTGCCGGAGCCGTTGTCGCGGACGGGGGCGGAGGGCTCGCCGGCGCGGGGAGCGGGCGAGCCGGAGCGCTTGGGGCCGCGGGACGAGCGGTCGTCGTCCTTCTTGCGGCGGCCGTTGCCCTTGGCCTGGGCCTTGGCGGCCGCGGCCTCCTCGGCCTGCCGCGCGAGGACCTTCTCCTGCTGCGCAATCTGGTCGAGCAGGCTCGAGAAGGACGGCGCCTGCTTGGGGGCGGTGTCCTTCACACGGTTCTTCTCGGCCTCCTCGGCGGCCTTCTTCTCGGCGGCGATGCGCTCGGCCTCGGCCTTCTTGCGCGCGGCCTCCTCGGCGGCGCGGCGGCGCTCCTCCTCGGCGCGCTCCTTCTCGCGGCGGCGCTCGGCCTCAAGGCGCTCCTTCTCGGCCTGCTCGGCGGCGATGCGGGCCTCCTCGGCGGCCTTCTCGGCCGCGGCCTTCTTCTCGGCCTCGATCTCGGCGGCGCGGGCCTCGAGAATCGGCTTGAGCTTCTTTCGGACGATGGAGACGTAGGCGTCCTCCAGCGTCGAGGACGCGGACTTGGCGGGGATCTTCATGTCGGCGAGGTGCTCGAGCATCTCCTTGCTCGACATGCCGTATTCCTTAGCGAGGTCATGTACGCGGGTCTTTGCCATGTGACCTACCTTCCTACACAGATGCGGGCAGCGCCCGGGGCGGATTCGAACGTGGGGCGTTGCGCGCCTAGATCAGGGAGTCGGGATCGTCGGAGACCTCGACGTCGCCGAGGTTCTCGTGGATTCCGCAGAAGCGCGAGCCGGGGCGGGCCTGGTTGCGGCACTGGATGCCGTTCTCGCCGACGTACTCGCAGCGGTGGCCGCCCTCCTCGTCGATGAGGGAGTCGTCGGCCGAGGCGGCGGGGACCTCGCGCATGATGCCGGCGGCCATGGTCTCGTTCTTGATGTCGATGTGCATGCCGGTCAGGCGGGCGGCGAGGCGGGCGTTCTGGCCCTCCTTGCCGATGGCGAGCGAGAGCTGGTCGTCGGGGACGATGACGGTCGCGTAGTTGTCCTCGGGGTCGATGATCACGCGGGAGACGCGGGCCGGGGAAAGCGCGCTGGCCACGCACTTGGCGGGGTCGTCGCTCCACAGGACGACGTCGACGCGCTCGCCGCGCAGCTCAGAGACGACGGTGCGCACGCGGGAGCCCTTGGGGCCGACGCAGGCGCCGACGGGATCGAGGTGGTCGTCGTTGGACGAGACGGCGACCTTGGAGCGGACGCCGGGCTCGCGGGCCACGGAGCGGACCTCGACGACGCCGTCGTAGACCTCGGGGACCTCGAGCTCGAAGAGCCTGCGGATGAGGTCGGGGTGGGTGCGCGAGACGACGATGGAGGGGCGCTGGCGCTCGCCGCGGACGGTCGGCTGGGCGGCGTTGGGGTCGCGGACGCCGATGATGATGGCCTTCAGGCGCTGGTTGTGCATGTAGCGCTCGCCGACGGGGCGCTCGTTGAGCTCCTCGGGGTGACGGCGCTGGTCGAAGTGCGGCAGCTCCGCCTCGACGCCCTCGCGGATCTTGATGATGGTGAAGTCGGGCGTGGTCTGCAGGACGGTGCCGGTGATGATGTCGCCCACGCGCTGCGAGAACTCCTCGTAGATCTGCTGGCGGGCGGCGTTGCGCACGATGGAGCGGATCTCGGCCTTGGCGTGCTGCGCGGCGATGCGGGAGGTTCCGGGAGGCGTGACGTCGACCTCGTCGAACTCGGAGTACTCGCCGGTCTCGGGGTCCTCCTCGCCCTTGGGGACGAGCTCGTAGACGTAGACGCGGCCGGTGGCGCGGTCGATGGTCACGCGCGCGCCGAAGGGCAGGTGCAGGACGTCGGCGTAGCTCTTTGCCAGGGACTGCTCGAGGCGGTCGATCAGGTAGAGCTGGTCGATGTGCTTCTCTTGGCAGAGGAGCTCGAGGGCTTCCATCATCTCAGATGCCATGTGGGTGAATCCTTCCTAGTTCTTCTTTGCTTTCTTGCCCGAGGCGGAGAAGTCGGGCTTTACGTTGCACTTCTTTATGTCGAGAAGGTCGATGGCGACCTGCTCGCCGTCGCAGTCGAGCATGACCTTGCCGTCCTCGCAGCCGAGCAGGCGGCCGGTGAACTTGCGGCGCCCCTCGGTCGCGGTGGTCGAGAGCTGGACGTCGGAGCCGGCGAAGCGGACGAAGTCGCGCTCGCGGCGCAGCGGGCGGGCCATGCCGGGCGAGCTTACCTCGAGGGTGTAGGCGCTCGGGAGCGGGTCGAGCTCGTCGAGCACCTCGCCGATCCAGCCGGTCTCGGCCGCGACCTCGTCGAGGCTGATCGTGGGGGCGTCCTCGTCGGCATGGTCGATGTAGACGCGCACGCAGGGGTTCTTGGTCGCTCCGACGACCTCGACGGCGACGATATCGACGCCGTGCTCGGCGGCGCGCGCCTCGAGGGCCTCGAGGACCTGCAGATCGGTGCCGGCCTTAGCCATGTGACCTCCTTCGGGTTGACATACAGAAAGGAAGCGGGGCGAGACGTTCCACCCCACTTCCTACGTTAAAGCATCATTTACGAAGCTATAGTACGAATAATCGCAGCTCAGGTCAAGGTTTGATTTGCGACGGCGGGCGCATGGGCCCCATGGCCTCCATCATAACCCCACAGCTGCAGGCCGGCGTGGGCAGTGAGCCCTGGGCGCGGGCCATGACGCGGCTGCGATCCTTCCCCCGGCGCCGCCCGAAGAATCCGGCGCTACTCCGACCGCAGCGCCTCGACGGGGTCCTTCTTGCTCGCGGAGCGCGCGGGGAGCAGGCCCGCCACGACGGTGAGCAGCACGCTGATGCCGATGAGCGCGAGGGCGTCGGCCCACGGCAGGCTCATGATGTTCGGAACGCCCTTGAGCTTCATGACGATATCGTTCACGGGGAAGCTCACGAGCACCACCACGAGGATGGCGAAGACGCCCGAGATCAGGCCCTCGATGAAGGTCTCAGCGTTGAAGACGTTCGCCACGTTGCGCTTCGAGGCGCCGATGGCGCGCAGGATGCCGATCTCCTTCTTTCGCTCGAGGACACTGATATAGGTGATGATGCCGATCATGATGGAGCTCACCACGAGGCTGATGCTCACGAATGCGATGAGCACCATCGAGATCATGTTCACGATGTCGGTGACCGAGCCCATGATGACGCCCATGTAGTCGGTGTAGACGATGGCCTTGTCGTCCTCGCCTGCGGCGCGGGCCTGGTCGTTGTAGGCGTCGATGTGGCCGAGCACGCGCTCCTTGGCCTCGAAGTCACGGGGGAAGATCTTCACGGATTGCGGGTCGGACTCATCGGCATAGCCGAGGGTCGAGAGGTTGTTGTCGTAGGTGAGCTTGCCCGCGTTCGCATAGCTCTGCATGAGCGAGGCGAGGTCGGAGGCATCCATGTTGAAATGGATGGCCTTCGCAAAGGCGTCGCCGTCGACCGAGAACGCGTCCTGGAGGTTCGCGAGGCTGCCGCTCATCTGGGCGGCCGCGTCGGACATCGCGCCCGACATCTGGGTGGCGACCTGGTCCATGGCGGAGGCCATACCGGCCTTGACCTGGGCGGACACGGTCGCGGCGATCTCGTCGCCCATGCGCTTGGTGACCTCGCCCATCGCCTGCTGCAGGTAGGGGGCGAAGGTGTTCGTCATGTAATCGGTCACAGCCTTCTGCATCTTTTCCGCGAGAGCTTGGCCGCCGATGGCCGTAAGCTCCTTCAGGACCTGCTGCGCCTCGGGGTTGTTTGCGAGGTAGGCCTGGAACGCGGCCGAGACCTTCTCGCTGTCCTTGACGTCGAGGCCGAGGCCCTTGAACTCATCGGATTGCAAGAAGCCCGAGAGGAGCTGGTTCGTGAGCACACCCACCTGCTGCATCTGCTCGGGTGTGAGCTGGACGTCGGTGAAGACGTCGGAGAAGTCGGGCGACGGGGCGTTGGCGAAGACGTCGCCGAAATCAAGGTCGCTGCCCACGCCGGAAAGGTCGATGTTCATGCCACTGAGGTCGATGTTCGAGAGGTCGAGCCCGCTCATGTCGAGGCTCATGCCGTCGCCGAGGCCCGAGAGAGTCGATTCGTCGAAGTGGAAGGCGGACTTCATCGCGTCCTCGTCGACCGAGAACATGCTCTGGAGGTCGACGCCCTTCTTTGCGTCCGCCTGGACCTCGTCGAAGGACTTACCCGTGAAGACGTCGACGTCGGGGTTCGCGAGCTGCTGCTGGACGATCTGGGAGCTCGCGGAGCGGGCCATGAGCTCGGTCGTGAGGCCGTGGGTGTAGGCGACGCCCGGCGACAGCGCGTTCGAGCCGCCGGAGCCGTTGGGCTTGACCACGCCGACGATGTGCAGGTCGAGGCCGGAGGAGACCTGGGAGGCCATGTAGTCGGCGTCGTCGGACATGTCGGTCCAGCCGCCCGTCTCGTCGTTCTTGCGATAGCAGTCGGAGGCAGCGAGGACCTTGAAGCTCGTGTTGAGCGCGTCGCCGTAGGTGAAGTCGGCGTCGGTGTCGGGGGTCTCGACGTTGCCGTCGGCGCTCATCGCGCTGCTCACGAGGTCGTTCAGCTCGTTGATGTCGAGGGCGCCGATGCTGTAGAGGGTGTAGTCGCCGACCGTGCCCTTACTGGAGAGCACGAGGACCGCCTCGTCGGGGGCGCTGGCCCAGCGGCCGGCGACGACGTCGTACTGGGAGTCGAGAAGCGACTGGTCGTCGATCATCTCGTTGAAGACGTTGGTACCCGTCATCATGGTGCCGGCCGTCGCGCCAGAGGAGGCGCCGCCGCTCATGGCCTGCGTCATCGAGTTGGGGACGAGCTTGGTCGGCTGCCCGCCGTCGGCGGACTCGCGGTAGACGATGGGGCTCACGCCGTAGTCGTACTGGACGGCGTTGACGTCGTCGGAGATGCCGTCGCCGCCGGAGTCGAGGAAGGCCTTGAAGGAGCGCATGTCGTTGGACTTGACGCTCGCGAACATGTCCTTGAGCGCGGTGACGACCGGGATGTCCTGGGAGGTATCGGCGGCGCCGGCGCCCGCCTGGGATCCGTCGGAGGAGCCCGAGGCATCGCCGGCGGTCGAGGACTTGTCGCCGCCGAGCATCTCGGACATGTCGTAGCTCTGCTTGGCGATGGTGAGCGGGTAGCTCGAGAGCGTGTCCTCCTCGACCTTGGCGATGTACTCGTTCACGCCGTTGGAGAGCGCGAGGATCGCCGCGATGCCGATGATGCCGATGGAGCCCGCGAAGGCCGTCATGATGGTGCGGCCCTTCTTGGTCATGAGGTTGCGGGCGCTGAGGCCGAGCGCGGTGAGGAAGTTCATCGAGGTGCGGCGGGTCGCCTTGGCCTCGCGGCGCGGCGCGGTGGCGGGATCGAAGGGGTCGGAGTCGTCGGTGATGCGCCCGTCGGCGAGGTTGACGATGCGCGTCGCGTACTCGTAGGCGAGCTCCGGGTTGTGGGTGACCATGATGACCAGGCGGTCCTGCGCGACCTCCTTGATCAGGTCCATGACCTGCACGGACGTCGTGGAGTCTAGGGCACCCGTGGGCTCGTCGGCGAGGACGATCTCGGGGTCGTTGATGAGGGCGCGGGCGATGGCTACACGCTGCATCTGGCCGCCCGAGAGCTGGGCGGGGCGCTTATTCACGTGGTCGCCGAGGCCGACGCGCTCGAGGGCCTCGCGGGCGCGCTGCTTGCGCTCGGCGCGGCCGACGCCCGTGAGCGTGAGGGCGAGCTCGACGTTCTCCAGGATGGTCTGATGCGGGATGAGGTTATAGCTCTGGAAGACGAAGCCGATGCGGTTGTTGCGGTAGGCGTCCCAGTCGCGGTCGCGAAAGTCCTTGGTCGAGATCCCGTCGATGAGCAGGTCGCCCGAGTCGAAGTGGTCGAGGCCGCCGATGACGTTGAGCAGGGTCGTCTTGCCAGAGCCGGAGGGGCCGAGGATGGCGACGAACTCGTTGTCGCGGAAGGCGACGCTCACGTCGTCGAGCGCGGTCTGGGTGAACGACTGGGTGACGTACTTCTTGCAAATGTCTTTGAGCTCGAGCATGCGGGGGCACCCTCTCTGGTTTGGTGACTATCCAAGATTACCCAAAGAGGACGCTGATATACCAGCACAAAGCACAGAATGGGGAGGAGTGTCCACCCGCGATTGAGGGGCGACGATCGAGCGCGGGCAGGCAGCCCTCGAGCGCGCAGAATCGCCAACGTCCAGCCATCAGGCCGGGTAAGCGAGCCTCCTAGGGCGCGCAGCCGCCAAGTCAGAAGGGCATGCAGCCGACGGGACGAGCGCCCTGAAGGCCGAGGCAGGGCGCGCAGCCGCCAAGTCAGAAGGGCAGGCAGCCCTCGAGCGCGCAAAAACGCCGACGTCCAGCCGCGGATAGGAGCTGGAGCCAGGGAATTCTGCGCAAGACGGCCACCGCATGGCCTGGCGGCTGCGATTTCTGCGCGAAACGGCCGTCATCGTAGCTGAGCGCCGCGATTTCTGCGCAGAGCGAGCGTTCCCTCGGCTGAACGCCGCGATTTCTGCGCGAGAAGCGCAAAGACGCGAAGCGTGAAGACGAGAAACGCGAAGACGCGCACCTCGCAAAGAAGCCCATGAAGCTATCGAGCGAGGGCGTAGGCCTTCTGCGCCGCGACGCCCGCGCGGGTCAGGAGCTCGTGGTCCACGGCGCCGGAGCCGAGGGCTGCGAGGGCATTCGCGAGGAAGACGTCGACGTCGTCGTCCATGCGGCCGAGCTGCATGGCGCCGAACGCATCGGAGGCGATCCCGCGGACGGCGGCAAGGAGAAGCGCGGTCTCCGGCGACTGGGGCGCGGCGAGGGCGACGGCCCCCTGGGCAACGCCGCGGTGCGCGCTCACGTGCTCGCTGCGGGCACGGACGTCGGCGGCAAGCTCATCGAGCTGGGCGGCGTCGCCGCAGGCGGAGGCGGCGTAGAGCCCCTCGACGACGACGCCGAAGGCGTGGCCGCAGGGAACGAAGCCGGGGACGGCCTCCATAGCGGCGCTCATCGTGGCGCCGAGACCGCAGAGCTCCGCCAGCAGGGCGTCGCGCGAGGCATCAGCGGCCGAGGGAGCGTCGGCGACGGCCTCGACGGGGCCGTGGTTGATCTGTACGTCGGACATTGGTTGGGTCCCTTCTCTTCGGCGCTCCACGAGCGCGACGGGAATTCATGCCCCACCAGTCTACCCAACCCCCGCCCCGCCCCCACCAACACTGGGTGACAGTCATTGGCCGCAGCACTTTTTGCCACACATCACTGGGTGACAGTCATCGGCTAATGTGTGTCCCAAAAACGCTGCTCCCAATGACTGTCACCCAGTGATGGATGGCATCGGATGATGGGCGGCACAGAAAGCTGCACGCAATGACTGTCACCTAGTGATGGTGGAGGTAGACTGCGTAGATATGAAGAAGGGCCAGAAATACACGCTCGCGGCGGCGGGCATCGAGGTCGAGGTGGAGCGCAAGGCGGTGCGCCGCGTCAACCTGCGCGTGCGTCCCGACGGCTCGGCGCACATGAGCGTGCCCTGGAGCGTAAGTCGCGCGGAGGCGCAGTCGTTCCTGGACGGCCACGCGGAATGGCTCGCACGGGCGATCGGCCGCGTCCGGGCGCGTGAGGCCGAGCGGTCAGGCAGCGGGCTCGGCGCGGGAGGCCTCGTACCGCTCTGGGGGCGCCTCGTTCCCGCGCCGGCAGACGGCGACGTCGCCGGGCTCTACCGTGCCGAGCTCGCCCGAGCGCTTCCCGACGTCGTCGCGCGCATGGAAGCCGCGTCCGGCCAGCACGCCCTTGGGTGGCAGCTGCGCGACATGCGGACCCGCTGGGGGTCCTGCACGCCGGCGACCGGACGCATCCGCGTGAACACCCGTCTGGCGGCCTACCCGCCGACCTGCCTCGACTACGTCGTCGCGCACGAGCTCACGCACCTCGCGGAGCCCCCGCACAACGCCCGCTTCCACCGCCTGCTCGCCCTCGCCTACCCCGACGAGGCCGCCGCGCGCGCACTTCTTCGCAAAGAGGCCCGCGACGTGGCCGACTGGCATCTCGGCTGAGCCCCTCCCCGACACAGCCATTTAACCGCCGCACAACACTAGTTCACTCCGCCGAAACTCCCTCCCCCGCCGCGCGAAACACGCGCCGCGCACCATAGGGCCATGCCCTGCCCGACCCGAGCACCACCACAGAGAGGGGCGGCCTATGCCATCCGATGCCCCCGTGTACGAGAGCCTGATTTCGCACACGCCGAAGATCAACCAACAGCTCGCGCGCTACGACGTGAAGTTCGGCCTGTACAAGAACGGCGAGTTCAACGAGCGGCTCTTCCCCTTCGACGCCATACCCCGCGTCATAAAGAAGGACGTCTGGGCAACCCTTGAGCGCGGCCTCGCGCAGCGCGTCGACGCCCTCAACGCCTACCTCGCCGACGTCTACGGCGCCAAGCAGATCATCCGCGACGGCGTCGTGCCCGAGGATTTCGCCTTCGCGAGCTCCGGCTACCTGCCCCAATGCGAGGGGATCGTCCCGCCGGGCGGCATCCACAGCCACATCAGCGGCATCGACCTCGTCGAGGGCGAGGGCGACGAGTGGTTCGTCCTCGAGGACAACCTGCGCATCCCGTCGGGGGCTTCTTACCCGCTCGTGGCGCGCCAGCTCTGCCGCCGCTGCGACGCCGAGACCTTCCGCGGAGCGGCCATCGCGGACAACCGCGACTACGGCGAGCGCCTGTGCCGCGTCCTCGACAACGTGAACACCGGCGGCCTCAACGTCGTCCTCACGCCCGGGCGCTACAACTCCGCGTACTTCGAGCACACCTACCTCGCCGAGAAGGCCGGCGCGGTCCTGGCCGAGCCGCAGGAGCTCTTCGTCGAGGACGAGCGGCTCTACTACCGCGGCGGCGCGGGCAAGCAGCTCGTGGGCGCCGTCTACCGGCGCCTCTCGGACGAGTTCCTCGACCCGCTGTGCTTCCGCGCCGACTCACTCATCGGCGTGCCCAACCTCATGAGCGCCTACCGCGCGGGCAACGTCGCCGTCCTTAACGCCCCCGGCAACGGCGCGGCCGACGACAAGGGCATCTACTACTTCGTGCCCCGCATGGTCGAGTACCACCTCAACGAGAAGCCCATCCTCAAAAACGCCCCAACCTACCTGCCGTTCTATCCCGACGACATGGCCTACGTGCAGGACCACGCCGACTCGCTCGTGATCAAGGACGTCGCCGAGGCGGGCGGCTACGGGGTCGTCTTCGGAAGCAGCCTCACGGAGCAGAAGCTCGAGGACCTGAAAGCCCTCATCCGGCGCGAGCCGCGGCGCTTCATCGCCCAGGAGGTGGTCGACTTCCTGTGCCTGCCGACCTACATCGACGGCGAGATCGCGCCGCGCAAGGCGGACCTGCGCGCCTTCGTGCTCTCCGGCGCGCGCACCGAGGTCTGGCCGAGCGGCCTCACGCGCTACTCGCGCGAGGAGGGCTCCGCCATCGTCAACTCGTCCCAAGGAGGAGGGTTCAAAGACACATGGGTTCTCTCGTAGTATCCGGGGCGCCGGGCGCGCCCTTCGCATCCGCGATCTCGCTCGAGAGGGCCGACCACCTGCTGTGGCTCGGCCGCTACGCAGAGCGGGCCTACACCACGCAGAAGTTCATCCTCTCCGCCTACGACCAGGCCCTCGACGGCCAAGGCGACGGCTGGAAGGAAAGCCTCGAGGAGCTCGGATTCGACGACGAGGCCGAGACCCCGCGCGAGTTCTTCCGCGCGTGCATCTTCGACGCGGCGTGCCCAGCGTCGATCGCGCACTCGATCGACGCCGCCTACGACAACGCCGTGCGCCTGCGCGACGTGCTCGGCACCGAGTCGCTCGGCTACGTACAGATGGCCGTCGACGCCCTCGCGGCGCGCGTGAACCGCACCGGTGCCCCGTACAGCCAGCCCGACCTCAAGGCGCTGGTCGAGCTCGTCTACGCGCCGACGTTCCCCGACGCCGCGACCTACGACCAGCTCGGCCTGATCCTGCAGCACGCCGCGAGCGTTTTCTAGGGGCGGCTCATGAAGATCCTCAACTATTTCTTCGAGACGCACCTCGAGTTCAGCGAGCCGGTGCGCGACCACGACTTCGTGCTCCGCTGCATGCCGCCGAACACCGGCGCGCAGACCGTCATGGACGCGCAGATCATCGTGGAGCCGCCGGCCACGCTCGCCGCGCAGGTCGACGGTTTCGGCAACAACCTGCAGGTGGGAAGGCTCGAGGCGCCGCACTCGAGCTTCTCGTTCGTCTCGTCCGGCATGGTCATGGTCGACTCCGCGAACGTGAGCCCGGAGCCGGCGCACCCTATCTACCTTCGGCCGAGCGAGCTCGCGTCGGCAGGGCCGCGGGTGCGTGAGTTCGTGGGCGACGTGCTGCGGGTTTCTCGTCGGCGAAGGAGAGACCCACGCATGGGTGGAGGTTCACGACGAGTGCTGCTGGCGGGGCCTCGACCCGACGAACCGCCGCGAGGTCGACTGCGGCTACATCGCGCTCTCGCACGGGCGCGACTTCGCCAACTGCCCCATCGAGCGCGGCGTCTTCGTCGGCGGCGCGCGCCAGAGCATGTCCGTCAGCGTCCGCGTGACCGACGACGCCTCTCTCACCTGGTGACCCACACCCGTTAACGGCGACCCTCACTGGATGACAGTCATTGCGTGCAGCTTTCTAGGACAGACATCATTCGGTGCCACCCATCAGCCGATGACTGTCACCCAGTGACGGATGGTAACGCGTCGTTTAAGGGGGCTTAACAACACGTGACGCATAATCGCAGGTAGACGTTGCGAAGAAAGGGGAGCGCGTGATCCAGACGGTATTCCGGGCAGAGCTGCCCGTGGGCGAGAACCTGATCATCCAGAAGCACCGCATCGAGGGCACGGCCCCCGCGCCCTTCGGCGGCGAGGCGGCAGCT
Source organism: Coriobacteriia bacterium (assembly GCA_003150175.1). Classification (GTDB taxonomy): domain Bacteria; phylum Actinomycetota; class Coriobacteriia; order Coriobacteriales; family Atopobiaceae; genus Paratractidigestivibacter. The sequence goes on along the minus strand of QAKZ01000057.1, from coordinate 6,672 downwards.
GCCGGTCACAAGCCCCGCATCGCGGTCGTCACCGGCGTGCACGGGGACGAGCTCGAGGGCCAATACGTCGCCTTCAAGCTCGCAGAGGCACTCGAGTCCCAGCTGGACAAGCTCTACGGCACCGTGGACATCTACCCCGCGATCAACCCGCTCGGCATCAACTCGATCGAGCGCGGCGTCCCCATGTTCGACGTCGACCTCAACCGCACCTTCCCCGGCAAGCGCGACGGCGACCTCACCGAGACCCTCGCCGCGGCGATCTTCAACGACATCTCCGGCGTGGACGTCGCCGTCGACATCCACGCATCGAACATCTTCCTGCGCGAGATGCCCCAGGTCCGCATCAACGAGCTCTCCGCCGACGAGCTCCTGCCCCTCGCATCCCTGCTCAACGTGGACTTCGTCTGGGTCCACGCCTCTGCGACCGTCCTGCAGTCGACCCTCGCATACGCGCTCAACACCACGGGCACCCGCGCGCTCGTCGTCGAGACGGGCGTCGGGATGCGCGTCACGCGCGGCTACGGCGAGTGCCTCACCCAGGGGATCCTCCGCCTCGCGGCTCACCTCGGCGCCTGGGACGGCGGCTTCCGCGCGGCGCCCGCGCCCATCGTGTCCCATGACGGCGAGGTCGCCTACCTCAACGCCTCCGCCGGAGGGGTCTTCCTCCCCGAGGCCCCGCACGGCAGCAAAGTAAAGAAGGGCCAGCTCATCGGCATCGTGGCAGATACCTTGACCGGGCGCGTCGCCGAGCGCGTCGTCGCGCCCGCCTCTGGGCTTCTCTTCACCCTGCGCGAATACCCCGTCGTGTACCCCGGGTCGCTCCTCGGCCGCATCCTGAAGGAAGTCGAATCATGAGAAAGATCAACCTCTACACCCTCGACACCCCCTACCGAGAGCCGCTGACCATCTGGGGCTACGAGTTCGGCCGCGCGGACGCGCCCAAGTGCGTCGCCGTCGTCGGCTCCATGCGCGGCAACGAGGTCGAGCAGACCTACGTGTGCGCCGACCTCGTGAGGCGCCTTGGCGCCCTTGAGGAGAAGGGCGCCATGGATCCCGGGCGCCGCGTCCTCGTCGTGCCCTCCGTGAACGCGTTTTCCATGAACATATCCGAGCGGTTCTGGCCGGTGGACAACACCGACATCAACCGCATGTTTCCCGGCTACGACCTCGGCGAGACGACCCAGCGCATCGCCGACGGGCTCTTCCGCGCCGTGCAGGGCTACGACTACGGCATCCAGCTCTGCAGCTTCTATCTACCCGGGGACTTCCAGCCCCACGTCCGCGTGACCGAGGCCGGGCAGGTCACGCAGGAGTCCCTCGAGCTCGCCGGCGCGTTCGGCTTCCCCTACGTCGTTGCAAAGAAGCCCTCGAGCTTCGACACAACGACGCTCAACTACAACTGGCAGGTGTGGGGGACGCACGCGTTCAGCGTGTTCGTGCGCGACATGGGGTCGCTGTCCACCCGCAACGCCGACGAGGTCGAGGACTGTATCCTGCGCTTCCTCGACGACCGCGGCGTGGTCAAGTTCACCCTGCCGGGCGGCTTCCGCTCGACGCACCTCGACGAGGCGTCGCTCGTGGACGTCCGGTGCGAGCGCGCGGGCGGGTTCTTCCTGCGCGACGTCGAGCCCGGCGAGCGCGTCCGCGCAGGTCAGACGCTCGGGCAGGTGCTCGACACAGGCGACGCCCACGTGAAGGAGATGCTCACGGCGCCGCTCGACGGGCGCGTGTTCTTCTGCCACGTGGACCCGTTGATCAACCAGTACACGATCGCGTTCAAGCTGGCGCCGGAGACCACCTGGTCGCACAGCCAGTAAAGATAGGTGCTGCGGCCGGCCGAGTGGGCTCAATTCGTGCATCGAGCCCATGCCCCCCGGTCATCTGGGGTTCGGCGGCCATGGCGAGCCTATGTCACCCGTCATCTGGGGGTCGCAAACAGCAAGAAGCCTATGTCCCCCGGTCATCTGGGATTGCCGCGTCCCCAAACGACCGGGGGACATGGGCTCATCTCATGCAACAAACCCCAGATGACGGGTGACACAGGCTCAGATCTCAACTCAAACCCCAGATGAGGGGTGACACAGGCTCGAACTTCTTGTTCCTGAACCCTAAATCGGGAACAACGGTATTTCGGTTTATGCCAAACCAAATAATTGCAGTAACGACGGGAGCATGGCTTATGCCATACCTCAGAAAAGAAATTCCGGGGCCCGCCGATCCCGACGAGCCCCGGATAACGATCCATTAAGTCCAATCCCCTAGAAAAGCGTGAGCTGCAGCACCTTGCAGGCAGAGACCGGCTCGATCGCGTGCAGGGTGCCGGCGGGGACCATGAGCACGTCGCCAGCAGCCATCCGCACGCCGTTGACGTCAGCCTCGCCCTCGACGAGGTAGTACAGGGTGTCGCCCGCGTAGGTCTCTTCGCTCACGGACTCGCCCTCGTCGAAGGCCAGAAGCGTACCGGCGAGCGCATCGCCGATGCGCGTGAGCGAGCGGCTCGAAACCTGTCCGGGCCGCACCTCGACGAGCGAGGAGAGCGGCGCGGCGGCATCGGTCGGAAGGTTACGGAACGGCATGGGTTTCTCTCCCCCTCCCGTCTACGACGCGAAAACGACGACGAGCAGCATCTTGAAGGCGGTGACGCCGCGCACCGAATGAGGCGCGCCCGCAGGAATCACGATGGACTGCCCCGCGCCGACCTCGTGCGCGACGCCGTTGATGGTGATCTCGCTCGTGCCCTCCAGCACGTTGACCATGGCGTCTCCGCCGGCGGCATGGCTGCTCATGCCCTCGTCCGCATCGATGGCGAAGAGCGTGACCTTGGTCGCGGGGGTCTGCGAGAGGGTGAGGCTGTTCACGCGCCCCTCCTCGACCTGGACGAGGTCGGCGAGGGTAAAGACGGATTCCTTCAAGACGTTCTTTATGAGCTCGGACATGGTTGGGTCCTTTCTATGGCCTGTAACTTGACCTGCAATTCCTCCCCACTCTACCCGAATGTGCGCAAACAGCATCAGAGGCAATGGGAGCGGATTGACTTTGAGGGATGGGAGCGGATGGCCTTTGAGGCTTTGTTGCGCCAACGACCAGAGACGCTGGGCCGAAAGTTGAGACCGTCGGTAACGGCTGCGCCGGAATCCCCGACCGTCGGTAATGTCACGCGGGAATCCCCGACCGTCGGTAACAAACGCACCAGAATCCCCGACCGTCGGTACTGACACTCCTTGAAACCCGTGCGAAGAAGGGGCAAAAGTGGCGTTTCTCACCAGAATCCGGGAGCGTCGGTAGAATCCTCGTCGGAATGGTCGACCGTCGGTACCGACGCTCCAGGAATATGGTGCAGCGTTACCGACGCCCCCGGATTCCCGTGCATCGTTACCGACGCCCGGAGATCAACGTGCAGCACTACCGATGCCCCCAAGATTCCTGCGCACAGAGCCCAGCATTCCTACCTCCCCACACAAAAGCGCCCTGTGCCGAGTCGCTTGGCACAGGGCGCCTGCTTTACGCAAAGCTATGAGTCACGCAGGTGAGCCTTGGAACTGGGCCACACGACCCGAGGCTGCTGTTTACTCGGCAGCCGGGGTGTTGGTGGCACCGGCGACCTTGGCGTCGGCAGCGGCGGCGCAGTTCTTGCGGCCGAGCTCGGTCCACTCGGGCTCCTCGTCGGGCATGGAGCCCGCCTTGGCGCCGAAGAACTCCTTCAGGCAGTTGACGGCGACGATGACGCCGAGGACCACGAGCAGCACGGCGAAGACGAGCTGCAGGACGGAGTTGAACACGGACACGGCGGTGCCGGCGGCCAGCGCGTTCACGCAGCCGAAGATGGACTGCACGAGCGAGGTGAAGGTGCACACGAGCAGGAAGGCGACGGGCACGTAGAGCATGGCGCCCTTGCGGCCGGTGCACTTGCAGAACACGGCGAGGGTGATCATGGTCATGCCGCCGAGGAGCTGGTTGGAGGCGCCGAAGAGCGGCCAGATGGCCAGATAGCCGCCGAAGGTGAGGGCGAGGCCCGGGATCAGGGTGACGACGGTGGCGAACCAGGGGTTGCCGAGGACCTTCATGGCGCCGGCCTTGGACTCGATGGCCAGGGCGTCGTTGGAGGAGGCGAAGAACTCGGAGAAAGAAGTGCGGGCGATGCGGGCAACGGCGTCGAGCGAGGTCAGGGCCAGGGCCGAGACGTTCATGGTCATGAAGACGGTGGCGACGGTGCCGTCGATGCCGAAGGACTGCATACCGCGGGCGATGCCGGCGGCGAAGATCTGGAACGGGGTGCTGGCAACGGCCTTGCCGGTGGCGTCGACGACGTTCAGGGCGCCGGTGCCGGCGGTGTTCATGTCGGAGAACATGATGCCGGCGATGATGATGGCAAGGATGCCGACGAAGGACTCGAGAACCATCGCGCCGTAGCCGACCTTGACGGCGTCGCGCTCGTCAGAGACCTGCTTAGAGGAGGTGCCGGAGGACACCAGGGAGTGGAAGCCGGACAGGGCGCCGCAGGCGACGGAGACGAAGAGCACCGGGAACATCATGCCGCTCTTGGTGGAGAAGCCGGTGAAGGCCGGGGCGGTGATGGTGGCCTTGCCCTGGAAGCCCAGGACGAAGATGCCGAGGACGGCGCAGACGATCATGACGACCATCATGATGGTGGTGAGGTAGTCGCGCGGCTGCTTCAGGGTCTGGATCGGCATGGCGCCGGCGAAGACCAGGTACACCATGACGACGGCGATCCACTGGTTGAGGTTGAGGTAGAGCGGGAACTGCATGCCCACGGCGAACATCACGACGATGGAAACCACAGCCACGCCGAACTCGGCGGCGCCGGAGAGGTTGAACTTGCGCTGGGCCCAGCCGAAGGCGATGGCAACGAAAGTGAACAGAATCGAGATGGTGCCGGCGCAGCCAGCAGCGTAGGACTTGGCGACGTCGACGGAGCCGTCAGCGGCGGCGGTGAACTTGAAGGTGCCGCAGACCATCGAGGTGAAGGCGGCGATGACAATGATGCAGAACAGCCAGGAGAACAGCAGGAACAGGCGACGGCCGGTCTTGCCGATGTACTTCTCGATGAGCTGGGCAAGCGACTTGCCGTTGTTCTTCATCGAGGCGTAGAGGGCGCCGAAGTCGTGGACGGCGCCGAAGAAGATGCCGCCGACGAGGACCCACAGCACGACGGGGACCCAGCCGAAGGCCATGGCCACGATGGTGCCCGTCACAGGGCCGGCGCCGCAGATCGAGGAGAACTGGTGGGAGAACACGGTGAAGGCGGAGGCGGGGGTGAAGTTCTTGCCATCCTCCATGCGGCGAGCGGGGGTGAGGGCCTCGGCGTCGACGCCCCACTTGTTGGCGAGCCACCTGCCGTAGAACAGGTAACCGCAGACCAGCACGGCCGCGGCAACGAGCATCAGTACGATTCCGTTCATTCCTTACTTTCCTTCCTGTTTGGGATCTCGAATCAAAAAGGCCGCCTGGCGTATACCAAGCGGCCCCACACATCGCTTATTGCAAAGCCGCCCATTATCTTTCGGGTCGGCTCCTAACCAACCCGCGCTAAATTACGATCGCGATAATGGATAGCTCTGCGGTGAACATGTTTGATCGAAATCCCGTCTCTTGAGCGCCGAAGCGCCACCTGTGGACGCTGCCCATAGTGAACCCGGTTAATCCGCGGGCAACGCTCAAACCTCGTCATCTAACACGCTCGAAACGCTGGCTAACATTTTCGAAACCTGCGATAACGCGCCTGAAACAAAGAAGGCCGCCGTTGGGCGAGATTTGCCATCCGTTCGCCGACATTCGTCTTGAATCGCAGTTGGCAATAAGGGCGATGACGTCATCCCTCCTCCGCAGGTGACCGAATGGTCACGCACGGCCCGCGACCTTCTTTCTATACTTTGGCGAAGCGGAAGGAGACCCATGGCACGCATCCCGCTCGTCGAGGACGACAAGCTCATAGTGGAGACGCTCTCGGAGCTTTTGGCCTCCGAGGGCTACGAGGTGGACGACTCCCCCACCCAGGACGGCGCCGTCGCGCTCGCGTGCGCGCCGCACGCCGGCTACGCGCTCGCGCTCGTCGACGTCACGCTCGCCCAGGGAAACGGTTTCTCGGTCTGCGCGGCAATCAAGGCGGCAACCCCGCAGGTTCCCGTGATCTTCCTCACCGCCTCGGGCGACGAGCTCAATACCGTGACCGGGCTTTCGATGGGCGCCGACGACTACGTCGCCAAGCCCTTCCGCCCGCGCGAGCTGCTCGCGCGCGTGGCCGCCGCCATCCGGCGCTCGCAGCCCAAGGTCGCCCGCCTTACGCTCGGCGACGTGGTCATCGACCCCGACCGCGCGCACGTGGAGAAGGGCGGGCGTGAGGTCGTGCTTTCCGCCCTCGAGTACCGGCTGCTGCTGCTCTTTGCGAAGAACAAGGGCCGCGTGGTCACGCGCGACATGATGCGCGAGGCGCTGTGGGACGACGCCGGCGCCTACATCGAGGAGAACACGCTGTCCGTCTACATCAAGCGCCTCCGGGACAAGCTCGAGGACGACCCGTGCGCGCCCGCTCTCATCACCACGGTGCGCGGCATGGGCTACCGGGCCGTGGGTTAGGCGGCGGACGGCATGGGGGCATCGGGGCTTCTTCGCAATAAAGACGTGCGCGTCGCCGCGGGCCTCGGCTGCGCGGCG
>QAKZ01000027.1 GCA_003150175.1 Coriobacteriia bacterium | reverse complement strand
CAGTTCGGCGGCAAGCTCTACCTCGAGTTCGGCGGCAAGCTCTTCGACGACAACCACGCCTCCCGCGTGCTGCCCGGCTTCGAGCCCGACGTCAAGTTCCGCATGCTCAAGAGCCTCGCGGCCGACGTCGAGGTCATCATCGCCATCAACGCGAACCACATCGAGAAGAACAAGGCCCGCGGCGACCTCGGCATCACCTACGACGAGGACGTCCTGCGCCTCGTCGACCTCTTCCGTTCAAACGGGATGCAGGTCGCGGCCGTCGTCATAACGCAGTACGCGGGCCAGGGCGCCGCCGACGCGTTCCGCCACCGCCTGGCCGACCTCGGCATCGCCTGCAAGCTGCACTACCCCATCGAGGGCTACCCCCACGACGTCGACCTCATCGTCTCCGACGAGGGCTACGGCAAGAACGAGTACGTCGAGACCACCCGCCCGCTCGTCGTGGTGACGGCCCCCGGCCCCGGCTCCGGCAAGCTCGCGACCTGCCTCAGCCAGATCTACCACGAGCACAAGCGCGGCATCGAGGCGGGCTATGCCAAGTTCGAGACCTTCCCTGTGTGGAACCTGCCGCTGTCGCACCCCGTGAACATCGCCTATGAGGCCGCGACCGCCGACCTCGACGACGCGAACATCATCGACTCGTTCCATCTCGACGCCTACGGCAAGACCACCGTCAACTACAACCGAGACGTCGAGGCCTTCCCCGTGGTCCGAGCCCTCATGCAGAAGATCCTCGGCGAGAGCCCCTACCAGTCCCCCACCGACATGGGCGTGAACATGGTCGGCTTCGCCATCAGCGACGACGAGGCGTGCCGCGAGGCGAGCCTCATGGAGATCAGCCGGCGCTACTTCTCGGCCTGCGAGCAGGTCAAGCGCACCGGCACAGGCTCCGAGCAGGTCGATCGCCTGCGCTCCATCATGCAGAAGGCGGGCATCGACAAGAACTACTCCCCCGCCCGCTCGGCCGCGCTCACGCGCGAGCAGGTCACGGGGGCGCCCGCCGGCGCCATGATCTTGCCCGACGGCAGCGTGGTCACGGGAAAGACCTCCACGCGCCTGGGCTGCGCGAGCTCGCTGCTCATGAACGCGCTCAAGTCCGTCGCCGGCATCGACATCGAGCTCGAGATCATCAGCGACTCTGCGATCGAGCCCATCAGCAAGCTCAAGACCCACTACCTCGGCAGCAAGAACCCGCGCCTGCACACCGACGAGACCCTGATGGCGCTCTCCATCACCTCGGCGACGAGCGAGGCCGCGGCCCGCGCGCTCGAGGGGCTGGGGCAGCTGCGCGGCTGCGACGCGTTCTTCTCGGTGATCATCTCGTCCACGGACGAGGAGGTGCTGCGCCGCCTGGGCATCAACGTGTGCTGCGAGCCCAAGTTCGAGCGCAACAGCCTGTTCCACAAGTAGCCTTCGCACGGAAGGAACAACTGGAGAGGGGGCGTCCTCGGGCGCCTCCTCTCTTTTTGCGCTCACGCTAGCCTGGTCCTGGGGCACGCCCCCAAACAATCCAGGAACCCGCGGGCCGCGTTGGAAAGAAGCCCGGGGCGGTAGACGGCGGCAAGCTCGCGGCGGGCCGGCGGGTCGAGGGGGCGGGCGGCGATGCGGTACGGGCAGCGCGTGAGGATGAGCCCCGGGAGGATGCTGAGGCCGAGGCCGTTCTCGACCATCGACATGATGGCGTAGTCGTCCCACGTGGCGAGCCGCGCGTCCGGCGCTAGCCCTGCTCGCTCGAACAAGGGGCTGACCTCGTTGTCGTTGCCGCGCTCGAGCAGGATGAAGGGCTCCTGGCAGAGGTCCGCGAGCGCGATGCGCGGCTTCGCCGCCAGCGGGTGCCCCTCCGGAACGACGGCCATGAGCTCGTCGGTGAGCACGGGCTCGCGCACGAGATCGGCCCTCGGCGCCTGCGGCGGGTACGGCAGGAAGCCGAAGTCCACGTGGCCGTCGGCCACCCAGCCCTCGATCTCGGAGTAGTCGCCCATGCGCAGCTCGAACTCGATGCCCGGGTGGTCCTCGCGGAACCTCTCGATGGCGGGCGGCAGGATGTGGGTGGCCACCGACGAGAAGGTCCCCACGACGATGGAGCCGACCTGTGCGCCGGCGACCTCGGACACGCGCTCGCGCAGACGGCGATGGTCCTCGCAGATCGCCTCGACGAACGGCATGACCTGCTCGCCGTCAGAGGTCAGGCGCGCCCCGCGGCGGCCGCGCTCGAGCAGCTGGATGCCCCACTCGCGCTCGAGGTCGGCGACCATGCGGCTCACGCCCGACTGGCTGTAGGCGAGCCGGCGCGCGGCGGCGCTGATGCTGCCGGCCCGCGCGCACTCGACGAGCGCCCGATACTTCTGTATCGCCGAATCCATCGCCGTCCCTTCCCGTCATGGACCGGCGCAGTAGATCTACCTGCGGTTTCTCCAGTTTCGGTCCAGGAACTTTTCCATGCATGATTGTGCTGCTTCCTATGCTAAACATTCGCTATTCGCGGAACAAGAGAGGTGTCATAGTGGACTGCGGAAAAACACCCGCACCCCCTCAGAAAGCGACGCGAACGGCATGTCCAAGGCAACCGAGAAGTACCTGCTCTCGCTCATACTCTTTGGCTCGAACGGCATCGTGGCGAGCATGATCGACCTGCCGAGCGTCTTCGTCGTGCTCGCGCGCGTCGGCCTGGGGGCGGCGCTGCTCGTCGCGGCCGTCGCGGCATCCCGCAGCGCCCGCCGCGACCTGAAGGCCCCCTCCCACCCGAGGCAAGCCGCCTACCTGGCCATCTCCGGAGCGGCACTCGGTGCGGCGTGGCTGTTCCTCTTCGAGTCGTACCGCTACGTCGGCGTGGGCGTGGCGTCGCTTCTGTACTATTGCGGCCCCGTGATCGTGATGGCGCTCTCGCCGATGATCTTCCACACGCGCCTGAGCGCCACCAAGGTCATGGGCTTCGCGGCCGTCGTCCTCGGCGCGTTCCTGGTCGTGGGCCAGGGCCTCGGCGAGGGCGTCGCGCCCATGGGCCTTCTGCTCGGCGGTATGAGCGCCGTCTGCTACGCCGTCATGGTCATCTTCAGCAAGAAGGTCGACGCGATCGCCGGCGTCGAGTCCTCCGCGATCCAGCTCCTCGGTAGCCTCGCCGCCGTGGTCGCCTACATGGCCACGACCGGCGCCGCAGGCACGCTGCCCATGCCGACCGCCTCCGAGCTCGCACACCTGAACGTCGCCGCCATCGCCTGCATCGGCCTGGTGAACACCGGCCTTTGCTGCTACCTGTACTTCTCTTCAATGGGCGAGCTGCCCGTCACGCGCGTGGCGGTCTGCGGCTACCTCGAGCCGCTCTCGGCCGTCGTGCTCTCTGCCCTGCTGCTCGGGGAGGCCATGACGCCCGCCAACATCCTCGGCGCCTGCCTCATTCTCGGCGGCGCCGTCTGGTCCGAGATGGGCGAGAAGCTCACCGAGCGTTCCTCTCGCCGCCTCGCCGCGGCGTAGAGCCGTCACGGAAGCACCCCCCTGCAAGCCCGGAAGTCCCAGCTTCCGGGCTTTTTCTTACCTCGAAGAAACCTGCATGCGCTATGCTTTTGGCCGTTTGGCTCCGGAACCCGTCGACGACCCAGGAGGACCCGTGGCTTACGAACTCATCGCATTCGATATGGACGGCACGCTGCTCGACTCTCGCAAAGAGGTGCTCCCGAGCTCCGTCGATGCGATCGCGCGCGCCGCGGCGGCGGGCAAGACCGTCGCCATCTCAAGCGGCCGCTGCCCGAAGATGATCAGCATGTACCGTCAGAAGCTCCCCGGCGTCCGCTACGCCATCTGCTGCTCGGGCGCGATCGTCTACGACCTCGAGCAGGGGCGCATCCTCACCGAGCGCGCCATTCCCACCGACGTCGTCGCGCGCTCCATCCGCACCGCGGACGAGGAGGGCACCTACATCCTCGAGGTCACCGCGGGCGAGGGCATCTACATGGAGAAGCGCGAGATCGACATGGCGCCCGAGTGCGGGGTCGCAGTCTACCAGCAGCTCTATATGGACACGAGCGAGCTCGTCGAGGACGCCCACGCCGTCGCGCTCGACCCCGCCGCGCGCGTGCCCAAGCTCAACTTCCACTTCGCCGACCCCGCCACGCGCGACCGAACGCATGCACGCCTCGCCGACGCCGACGTAACCATCGCCGACTGCGAGATCTCGAGCCTCGAGTTCACCTGCGCCGGCGTGGACAAGGGCACGGGCATCGCCGAGCTCGCGGGGATCTTGGGCATCGACGTCTCGCAGACGATCGCCGTCGGCGACGCGATGAACGACCTCGCGATGCTGCGCGCCGCGGGCCTGGGCGCGGCGATGGGCAACGCCATCCCCGAGGCCGTCGCCGCGGCCGACGTCCAGGTCGCCGACAACGACCACGGCGGCTGCGCCGAGGCCATCGACCGCTTCCTCCTCGGCGAATGACGAAAAGGGAATGACGAAAAGGAATGACGAAAAGGGACTGTCCCTTTTCGTCATTGAGTAAAATAACGTGACCCACCATATGAGAAGAAGGAATCACTGTGCACCAGATGAACATCGACCGTAGGAACTTCCTCGCGCTGCTGGCGGGCGGCGCGACCGTCGCGCTCGCCGGCTGCGGCGCCGGCTCCGCGCCCCAGCAGGCCGTGGACGAGTCCTCGAAGGAGGCCATGCACCTCACCTTCGTGGGCGACGACGCCTTCGCGCCCTACCGCTACCGCGAGACCCAGCAGGACGGCAGCCAGAAGCTCGTCGGCCTCGACATCGCCGTCGCAGACGAGATGGCCTCCCGCCTCGGCTTCACCTACGAGTTCGAGGCGCAGGAGTTCGCCGCCACGCTCGCGAGCGTCCAGAACAGCGACACGGCCTTCACCATGGCCATGAGCTCCAACCCCGAGCGCGAGCAGACCTTCGACTTCACGCGCGGCTACTACCAGCCCCTTGTCGGCGTCCTCACGCTCGGCGGCGACGCGGTGACGAGCCTCGAGGCCCTGAGCGGCAAGTCCATCGCCTGCACCACCGGCACGGTCCAGAACAAGTTCATCGCCGCGGCCATGCCAAACGCCGACATCCACACCTACGACGGAGGCAGCCAGTGCCTCCAGGAGGTCCTCGCCGGCCGCATCGACGCCTACCTCTGCGACGGCGCCGAGGGCCAGTCCATGCGCGACGCGAACGAGGGCCTCGTGCTCGGCCTCCTCGACCGCGCCGAGACCAAGGACTACGTCGGCGTCTACCGCCTGATGGCGGCCAAGGGCGCGAGCTTCGTGGCCGACCTCGACGCTTGCATCGGCGACATGCTCAAGGACGGCACCATCGACAAGTACATCGAGCAGTACGTCGGCGCCGACTTCAAGTGGGGCGACGACACCTCCGCCGCCGGTACCTCGACCGTCGCCTCGAAGTAGCGCCGCTAGCGCCTCATGAGATTCGACCTGCTGCAGCCCTATATCCCGATGTTCCAGAGCGGCCTGGCCGTGACCTGCGAGATCACGGCCGCCGCACTCGTCATCGCCTTCGCCCTCGGCGCGCTCATCGCCGTGGGCAAGGTCCTCCCCTGCCGGCCGCTGCGCGCGGTCCTCGGCTTCTACACCTCGGTTTTCCGCGGGGTGCCGCTGATCGTGCTCCTCTTTCTCGTGTACTTTGCGACGCCGCAGCTCACGGGGTACAAGATCGACATGTTCACCGCCTCGGTGCTCACGCTGGGCCTGAACGGCTCGGCAACGGTGTCCGAGACCCTGCGCGGCGGCATCGAGGACGTCGACGCGGGCCAGTACGATGCCGCCCGCTCCATCGGTCTCCCCTACTCGAAGATGATGCGCCTCATCGTGATCCCCGATGCGCTGCACAGCGTGGCGCCGGCGCTCGTCAACGAGGTCATCACCGTGCTCAAGAGCTCGTCGCTCGTGGCGACCATCGGCCTCATGGACATGATGCGCGCCGCCCAGAGCGTCCAGGCCCTCACCTACCGCGCCTTCGAGCCGTTCCTCGCCGTCGCGGTCGTCTATTACCTCATCGTCATGGCGCTCGTCGCCGTGAGCCGCCGCCTGGAGCGGCGCCTCCGCGAGCGATAAGCGCGCTTTAGGCGCCCGGCGGCTATCTGCCCCGCACCTCTTGCCCTACCGCGGCATGCGGTCGTGGTTCACCTCACGGTAAAAGAGCTCGCGCACCTGCTCGGGATCGCGCGACTGGCCGAGCGCCCACATGGTCTTGGCCACGAGGGCCTCGGTCGACATGTCGTCGCCCTTGAGGATGCCGGGGTTCTCGGCATACGCGCGGCCGACCTCGTAGACGCCGAGGTCAAGGCCCTCCTCCGGGACCTGCGTGGTCACGACGAGCGTGCGGCCGGACCCGACCCAGTCCAAGATCGCGTCCTCGTAGGAGTTGTCGCCGTAGGACGGTATGCCGCCGATGCCGAAGGTCTCGAGGATAACGGCATCGTAGTCGCGCTTGAGCAGCCCAAAGATGCTCGGCTGCAGCTCAGGCGTGAGCTTGAGCACGATCACGCGCTCATCGAGCTCGCCGCAGACGCGCGGGGAGGCGCCCGTGCGCTCCGGGACGGCGCCGCCGGCGCGCAGGTCCGCACCCGCACGGACGATGCGGTCGTTGCGGATGTAGGCGAGCGACGGGTAGTTCATGCTCATGAAGGCGTTGAAGCTCATGGTGCGCTGCTTGTGGGCGCGCGTACCCGCGATGACCTTGCCCGAGAAGACCACGTTGACGTCGCGGCTCGCCTCGTCGGCGGCGTAGAGCACCGACTGGTAGAGGTTAAGCTTCGCGTCCGTGAAGGGGCTCGCCATGGGCTGCTGGGATCCGGTGAGGACGATGGGCTTCTCGCTGTCCTGGATCAGGTAGCTGAGCGCCGCGGCGGTGTAGGCCATGGTGTCGGTGCCGTGGAGCACCACGAAACCGTCGTAGCGGTCGTACGCCCCTGCGATCACGTCCTTGATCCGGAGCCAGTCGCGCGGGCGCATGTTCGTCGAGTCGATGTTCATCGGCTGGACGAAGTCCAAGTCAGCGATGGTGTCGAGCAGCGGGACCTTGTCCGCGAGCTCACGGCCGGATGCGGTCGGCGTGAGTCCCTCGCCCTCCGAGGTCGAGGCGATGGTGCCGCCGGTGGCGATGATGAGGACGCGCTTCTTCACGTGGGGTTTCTCCCGTCTGCAGGCTTGAGTGCGCAGCAATTCTACGACAAACGCCCCGGCCGCGAGCGTGCGGCAGGGGCGTCCGAGTCATTGTGCCAAGCCTTGTGCCAATGCCGAAAGAAGCTCGACTGCCTTTAGGCCTCCTTCGCCGTGGGCATCGCCTTCTCGACGTTCTCGCGGATGATGCCGCAGCTCTTGCGCATGGCCTTGCGCTCGTCGTACGAGAGGTCGATCTCGAGCACCTGCTCGATGCCCTGGGCGCCGAGCACGCAGGGGACGCCGGCGCAGATGCCGCTCTCGCCGTACTCCCCGTCGAGGTGGGCGGAGAGCGGGACCACGATCTTCTCGTTGTGCAGGACGGCGAGGACGATGCTCGCGACGATGGAGCCGATGCCGAACTCCGTGCAGCCCTTGCCCAGGACGATGGAGCTGCCGCTCTCGCGCACGCGCTTCATGATGTCGTCGAAGTCGAGGCTCGAGACGTTGCGGTGCGTGAGCGAGAGGTACTCGCGCAGATCGATGCCCTGGACAGAGATGTGCGACGTGGGGATGAACGAGGAGTCGCCGTGCTCGCCCATGCAGATGGCCTGGATCTGCTTGGAGTTGACGCCGATGATCTCGGAGAGCGCGCGGCGCAGGCGCGCAGAGTCGAGCAGGGTGCCCGTGCCGAAGACCTGGCTGCGGGGCAGGCCGAGGTTGCGGTAGAGGTACTCGGTCACGACATCGCAGGGGTTCGACACGCTGATCAGGATGCTGTGGAAGCCGCTGTCGCGGATGGGGCCCACGATCCCCTCGAGGATCTTTATCGTGCCGTCGAGCATCTGCAGGCGGGTCTCGCCGGGGCGGCGGGAGCGGCCGGCGGTGAGGATGACAAAGTGCGCGTCCTTGCAGTCGGAGTAGTCGCCCACGCGGATGACGAAGTTGTCGCCCAGGCCGGAGGCGAGGTCGTTGAGGTCGCCCGCCTGCGCCGCGGCGGCGGCCGGGTTCACGTCGAGGAGCACGATCTCGTTGACGAGGTGCTGGAACATCAGGCACAGCGCCGCATGGCTGCCCACGCGGCCGGCGCCGACGATCACTGCTTTGCGGGTGTGGATCTTGCTGCTCATCTGGCTACCTCCGTACATAAAAATCCGGCGCATCCCGCGCCGGGCAACAGACGAAAAAAGACGGGCAGCCCCGTGGGGCCACCCGCCATGTTAGGCCGTTGTCAACCGGTGATGGGCCGGATCGTCGGACTATTCGCTAGTCGCGCGTAAGCTTTCGGTGAAGGCGATGGGGCTTGGCCGCGTCGGCGCCCAGACGGCGCTCGCGGTCCCTCTGGTAGTCGTCGAAGTTGCCCTCGAACCAGTGCCAGCGGCCGGGGTTCTCGTCGTCGCCCTCCCAAGCGAGGATGTGCGTGGCCACGCGGTCGAGGAACCAGCGGTCGTGGCTGATGACGACGGAGCAGCCGGGGAACGCCTCCAGCGCCTCCTCGAGCGACTCCAGGGTCTCGACGTCGAGGTCGTTGGTGGGCTCGTCGAGCAGCAGGAGGTTGCCACCCTGCTTGAGGGTGAGGGCGAGGTTCAGACGGTTGCGCTCGCCGCCCGAGAGCACGCCCGCGCGCTTCTGCTGGTCCTTGCCCTTGAAGCCGAAGGCGGCGACGTAGGCACGGGAGGGGATCTCCTGGTCGCCCACCACGATGAAGTCGTTGCCGTCCGAGACGACCTCCCAGAGGGTCTTCTGGGGGTCGATGCCCTCGCGCATCTGATCGACGTACGAGAGCTTGACAGACTCGCCCAGTTCAAGCGTGCCGCTCGTGGGCTTCTCGAGCCCGACGATGGTCTTGAAGAGGGTCGACTTGCCCACGCCGTTGGGGCCGATGACGCCGACGATGCCGTTGCGCGGGAGGTTGAAGCTGAGGTCGTCGATGAGCACTCGGTCGCCGAAGCTCTTGCAGAGGTGATCGGCCACGAGGACCTTGGAGCCCAGGCGCGGGCCGACGGGAATCTGGATGTCGGTGAAGTCGACCTTCTTGCTCGCGCGGGCCTCGGCTTCCATCTGCTCGTAGGCGGCCAGGCGGGCCTTGCTCTTTGCCTGGCGGGCCTTCGGGCTGCTGCGGACCCAGGCGAGCTCGGACTTCATCTTTTTCGCGCGGCGCGCGTCCTGCTGGTTCTGGGCCTCGAGGCGGGCGGCCTTCTTTTCCAGGTAGGTGGAGTAGTTGCCCTCGTAGGGGTAGAGCTGGCCGCGGTCGACCTCGCAGATCCACTCGGCGACGTCGTCGAGGAAGTAACGGTCGTGCGTGACGGCCATGACGGCGCCCTCGTACTTGTGGAGGAACTGCTCGAGCCACAGCACGGACTCGGCGTCGAGGTGGTTGGTGGGCTCGTCGAGCAGCAGCAGGTCGGGGGCCTCGAGCAGGAGCTTGCAGAGAGCCACGCGGCGGCGCTCGCCGCCCGAGAGGTGCGCGACGGGCTCATCGGGGTCGGGGCACTGCAGAGCGTCCATCGCTTGGCTGAGCTGCGAATCGAGGTCCCAGCCGTTGACGGCGTCGATCTCGTCCTGGAGCTGGCCCATCTCGGCCATGAGGGCGTCGAAGTCGGCATCGGGGGCGGTCATCTCCTCGCCGATCTCGTTGAAGCGGGCGACCTTCGCGATGACGTCGCCGAAGGCGAGCTCGATGTTCTCCTTGACGGTCTTGGTCTCGTCGAGGGGCGGCTCCTGCTGGAGGAGGCCGACGGTGTAGCCGGGGGTCAGGCGCGCCTCGCCGTTCGAGACGTCCTCGAGGCCGGCCATGACCTTGAGCAGGGTGGACTTGCCCGCGCCGTTGGGGCCAACGACGCCGATCTTGGCGCCGGGGTACACGCCGACGGTCACATCATCGAGGATCACCTTGTCGTGGACTGCCTTGCGGGCGTTGTGGAGCTGGTAGACGAACTCGGCCATGGAACTTCCCTCCTGGTCGGACTGGTTCAACCTTTGTGGATCGATTCAACTCTTTTATAGTACCCGAGGCATATACTTGAATGCCATTTGCCAAGAAGGGACCGACATGAATTACGCGGAGATCAAGCATTGCGACATAGCCAACGGCGTCGGCGTCCGGACGACGCTGTTCGTCTCGGGCTGCCGCTTGCACTGCCCCGAGTGCTTCAACGAGGTGGCCTGGGATTTCCGCGCAGGCAAGCCGTTCGACGACGCGGTCGCCGACTCCATCATCGAGTCGCTCGAGCCCGACTACATATCGGGCCTCTCGGTGCTCGGCGGCGAGCCGATGGAGCCGGAGAACCAGGAGGGGCTCGTCGGCTTCCTCGAGCGCGTCCGCGACCGCTTCCCCCGCGGCGAGAAGCGCGCGAAGACCATCTGGATGTACTCCGGCCACACCTGGGAGCAGCTCGCGCCCGGCGGCGCCTGGAACCTCGGCGAGGTGACCGACCGGATCCTCGACACCCTTGACGTGCTCGTGGACGGCCCCTTCGTCAAGGCGGAGCACGACATCACGCTGCGCTTCCGCGGGTCGCGCAACCAGCGCATCATCGACGTCCCCGCGACGCTCGAGTCCGCGGGCGGCGTCGTGGAGTGGGCGGACGACCCGGTCTTCTCGACGCACACGCTCGAGGGGTAGCGGCCCTGCACGCAGGCGGGATCGGACCGCGTCGGATCGCTGAGCTGCGCATTGTCGAAAACTCGCGCCGAAAACGACGCCATCCGGCACGCGGGGCGCCGCTGGCGCGCGCACTTTTGCCGCTCACCGGCGCAATGCCGCCGTCTGCGCATTACTAATTTAATCATATAGCTCCCGCTCTCCTTTGAGCTGCGCAGGAAGGCACCTGTAAGGTACCGGGAAGCTCCCGGTAAGGAGCCCTTCCGCTACCATCGCCGCACCGCAAGCCGCGACGAAGGGAGCAATCATGAGTTTTTGCATCGAGAAGGGCGATGAGCTCGCGGTCTTCATCCAGTCGGAGCACGAGGAGTTCACGTGGGACGACGCGGACCTCTTTTACCGAACGCTCGACGGCGTCCTCACCTACGCGAACGAGCGACTGCGCCTGGTGGAGCGCGACAAGGTCACCTTGTGCAGCGAGTCGCGCGAGGAGCTCGACGACGAGGGCCGCGTCAGCGACCGGCTCTGGCTCGACCGCGTTCTCGTCGGCGAGTACGTCGAGCGCAACCCCTACGAGGTCCCGGAGGAGCAGCTCGACGTCGCCGCGCCCTGGCGCTATGCCCTGCGCGACGTTTTCATCATCGTGCGCGCAGCCGAGGACCACATCCTCGCCATGAACCGCGACGCGCTGTTCTGCGTCGAGAGGCTCGAGGCGCCCGCCGACCGCCACGTCCGCGCCGTCCCCTCTCTCGCCCTCCTGACGTTGCTCCCCTTCAAGGGCGCGATCGTGACGGACAGCAAGTTCATCCACCTCGAGGACGAGATGGATCCCTCCCTCATCGGCGACATCCGCGAGTCCGCCCACGAGTTCGCCCACAGCGGCGTCGTCTCGGGCGCAGACGCGCTTGTGCGCTACTCGAGGGAGCTGCCGGACGCGAACCGAGTGCCGGAGAGCTGGCAGCGGCAGCTCGACGAGGTCCTCGGGCTGCCCCATGTCCCCGGCATCACCGCATAGGGGGCCGTCATGGGAAACAGGGCGATCATCACCACGCCCGAGCGAAAGCTCGGGGTTTATCTCCATTGGAACGGCTCGCGCAACTATGTCGAGCCCTTCCTCACTTACTGCGGGCTCAAGCGCTACCGTCCGCCCTCGGAGGACCCGGCGTACGGGTTCGCCAGGCTCGCGCAGGTCATCGGGAACTTCTTCGGCGGGGCGCTCTCGGTCGGCATCGTGCCCTACACCACGGACGAGCAGATGACGCCCGGGCTCGACAACGGCGTCTACGTCATCGAGGGCTGGCGGATCGTCAGGCAGCTCCCTCCTCCCGAGGGGTGCAGGGACATCCCGCCCGGTGAGCCGCTGCCCGCGCTCCGCGCCATCGACCGCCGCCAGCCCGCCAGCGAGCAGCTCGGGGCGTTCCTCGACGCGCCGCAGGTGAGGCCGGCCGAGCTCTCGGTCGGCGACAAGGTCTGGGTCTACAGCGACTTCCGCAGGATCGAGGGGCGCTACCAGGGAGGATACGCGCAGGCGACCGCCATCGGGCTCGGTTGCCGCGAGCTCAACGGCATCGACGTGACGGGCGTGCCCTACGTCGACCTCTTTATGGACGGCGCCTGCGCCGGCGAGGACAACATCAACAACTACCTGCTCGAGGATTCGTATCGGCTTGTGGTCAATGCCTAGGTGGTGCGTATTTGACACCAGTTTCGCGCCACCATAGAATGAGGTCGTCTAATGAGAATCCTCTGGGACAAAGACAAGGCACGGGTGAACGAAGAGAAGCGCGGCGTGACATTCGAGGAGGCTGCGGAGGTCCTCGCGGGGAGCTGCATCGCGTTCGCGAGCAACGCGAACGGCGAGAAGAGATTCCGCGCCGTCGCCCGGATCAGGGGCGAGTATCTCACCGTGATCTACGCGGACCGCCACGGGACGAGGCGGATCATCTCCGCCCGCCATTCCTCGCCAAAAGAAAGGCAGATGTATGAGCGATATAACGATCAAAGAGCTTGAGGACCGCCTCGACCAGGGGGATGACCTCGACGACTGCACCGACTGGGACAACCCCATTTGGTGCAGCAACGAGAAGGCGCGCTTCTCGGTCAACATCCCCGAGTGGCTGCTGTATCGCCTCGACGAGGAGGCGGACCGTCGCGCGATCTCGCGCTCCGCGATGATCAACACCATCCTCGTGGACTGGGCGGACGCCCATCCCGGCCATCGGCCCGACGCGGAGGAGAACCCTCCCGCCGCGTAAGATTACGAATCCCTTACATTCTCATCCGGGTAGACTCTGCTATAGTCCCAAACCGTTCATACGCGGGGCAACGCCCACAGCATCGAGGAGGTGCGCCATGTCCGAAGGCTCGAGTCACAGTCACAGTCGCAAACACTTGATTCCGCAGTCCGTGGAGGAGGTGCCCGCCCTCGGGATGGCGAGCACCCGTCGCGCCTAGCCGCACACCGGCGGCGCACGCACATGATGTGCCTCCAAGGGCTCCCGGCCTCGCGCCGGGGGCCTTATTTCGTATCCCGGGATTGTGAGGTGCGCCATGACGCTGCGCAACCTCTTTGCCCGTATGGGCGCCGTCGACGCCAGGAACACCAACCCCCAGAGGAGCACAAAGAAGAGCTCGCGCCCCGCGGCCCAGCAGGACTGGCTGCGCCACGCTGCTGCGGCCGGCCGAGACGAGCTGTTCGCCGAGCTCGGCAGCCGCGAGGAGGGCCTCGCCGCCGACCAGGTCGAGCGCGCCCGCGAGTTCTACGGCACGAACGCCATGGCCCAGGCGGCCAAGCGCCCGATGCCCCTGCGCTTCCTCGCCGCGTTCGCCGACCCCTTCACCTACATCCTCGTCTTCATCGCCGCGGTCTCGGTCCTCACCGACTGGGTGTTCGCCTCCGGCGGCGACCGCGACCTCTCGACCCCGCTGATCATCGGCGCGATGGTCCTCGTCTCGGGCGTGCTGCGCTTCGTTCAGGACGAGAAGAGCACCGTCGCCGCCGAGGCCCTGGCCGAGATGGTCGAGTCCTGCGCCGAGGTCGAGCGCGACGGCGACGGCGGCAACGAGACCCCCATCGACGAGATCGTCGTCGGGGACGTCGTGCATCTCTCGTCCGGCGACGTCGTGCCCGCCGACCTGCGTATCTTTGCCGCGCGCGATCTCTTTGTGAGCCAGGCGTCGCTCACCGGAGAGTCCGAGCCCGTCGAGAAGCGCGCAGAGCTCGGCACGGCGGCGCAGGCGGAGGCATCCTCCCTCACCGACCTCGAGGACATCGCCTTCATGGGCTCCACCGTGATCTCGGGCAACGCGCGCGGCGTCGTCGTGGCCACGGGCGCCCGCACGATGTTCGGCGAGGCAACGGGCACGCTCACCGGGCGCAAGCGCGAGACCTCCTTCGACGCCGGCATCAAGTCGACGAGTCGCCTGCTCATGCGCCTCATGGTCGTCATGCTGCCCATCGTCTTCGTGATCTCGGGCGTCACCAAGGGCGACTGGGTCTCCGCGCTGCTCTTCTCGCTGTCCGTTGCGGTCGGGCTCACGCCCGAGATGCTGCCCATGCTCGTGACCACCTGCCTCGGCAAGGGCGCGGTCGACCTCAGCCGCGACCACGTGATCGTCAAGCGCCTCGACGCCATCCAGGACCTCGGCGCCGTCGACGTTCTGTGCACGGACAAGACGGGCACCCTCACCGAGGACCGCATCGTGCTCGAGCGCCACCTCGACGTCAACGGCCGCGAGGACGCGCGCGTGCTGCGCTACGCGTTTCTCAACAGCTATTTCTCGACCGGCGTGAAGAACCTCGTGGACGCCGCGATCGTGGAGCGGGCCCTCGCCGAGGGCACCGACGAGGTCGGCGCCGTGACCAACGGGACCGCCGTCACCGCCGAGGAGCTCGCCTGCCGCTACCACAGCATCGACGAGCTGCCGTTCGACTTCGAGCGCAGGCGCCTCTCGGTCGTCGTGGGCGACGCGGACGGCCGCACCCGCATGGTGACCAAGGGCGCCCTCGAGGAGGTGCTCGCCGTGTGCACCGAGGTCGAGGTCGACGGGCGGGTGCTGCCGCTCGCCGGCGAGCTGGTCGCGCACGTCGTCGAGCAGGGCGCGGCGCTCGCGGACGAGGGTATGCGCGTGCTCGGCGTGGCCCGCAAGGACGAGCCCGCGGGAACCGGCTCGCTCACCGTCGAGGACGAGCGCGACATGGTCCTCATCGGCTACCTCGCCTTCCTCGATCCGCCCAAGGAGAGCTCCGCGGCCGCCGTCCGCGCCCTCGCGGCCCACGGCGTGGCCACGAAGGTCCTCACCGGCGACTCCCCGCGCGTCGCGACGCACGTCTGCCGCGCGATCGGCATCCCCGCCGAGCGCGTCCTCGACGGCAACGAGGTCGAGGCCATGGACGACGGGCAGCTCGCCGCCGCCGTCCAGGAGGTGAGCATCTTCGCCAAGCTCTCCCCCGCCCAGAAGGCGCGCGTCGTCTCCGCGCTGCGCGGGCTCGGCCATGCCGTCGCGTACATGGGCGACGGCGTGAACGACGCCGCCGCCATGCGCGAGAGCGACTGCGGGATCTCCGTGGACTCCGCCGTCGACGTCGCGCGCGAGGCCGCCGACATCATCCTGCTCGAGAAGGACCTCATGGTCCTCGAGCACGGCATCGAGTGCGGCCGCAGGACCTACGCGAACATGATCAAGTACGTGAAGATGACGGTGAGCTCAAACTTCGGGAACATCTTCTCCGTCCTGGTCGCGGCGCTCTTCCTCCCGTTCCTCCCCATGACGGCGGTGCAGCTGCTGCTGCTCAACCTGATCTACGACCTCACCTGCACGGCCGTGCCCTGGGACAACGTGGACGACGAGGCGATCGCGCGCCCGCGCCGCTGGGACACCGCCTCGGTGCGTCGCTTCATGGTCGCCTTCGGGCCCCTAAGCTCGGTCTTCGACATCCTCACCTTCGCAGGTCTGTTCTGGGTCGTGTGCCCCGCCGTCGCGGGCAGCGCCTGGGGCGCGCTCGACGCTGCCAGCCAGGCCTTGTTCGTCGGCACGTTCCAGGCCGGCTGGTTCGTCGAGAGCATGCTGAC
>QAKZ01000028.1 GCA_003150175.1 Coriobacteriia bacterium | reverse complement strand
CCTACGGCGGCATGGGCCGCCACGGCGGCGGCGCGTTCTCCGGCAAGGACTGCACGAAGGTCGACCGCTCGGCGGCCTACGCCGCGCGCTGGGTGGCCAAGAACATCGTCGCCGCGGGCCTCGCGCACAAGTGCGAGATCGAGCTCGCCTACGCGATCGGCGTTTCTCACCCGCTGTCCGTGATGGTGGACACCTTCGGCACCGGCTCGGTCGACGACTCCGTGATCGAGGCCGCCGTCGAGCGCGTGTTCGACCTGCGCCCGGGCGCGATCATCCGCGACCTCGACCTGCGCCGCCCGATTTACGAGAAGACCGCGGCGTACGGCCACTTCGGGCGCGAGCTCCCCGAGTTCACCTGGGAGCGCCGCGACCGTGTCGACGAGCTTCGCGCCGCCGTGGCGGAGCTCGGCGCATAGGCGAGAAGTTCGGCGCATAATCTATCGCGACCCGTTCCGGGGCCCGGCCGCAACGCCGGGCCCTATTGTCTCTTGGAAAGGACCCCCCACCCTTGAAGCGCCTGTATCTTCTCCGTCATGGACAAACCGAGTTCAACGTCCGCAAGCTGGTCCAAGGCCGCTGCGACTCGCCGTTGACCGAGCTCGGCGAGCAGCAGGCGCACACGGCCGCGGCATGGCTCGCGGCGCACGGGGTCGAGCCCGACGCGATCGTCTCGTCGCCTTTGGGCCGCGCGATGCAGACGGCGCGGATCGTGGCCTCTGAGCTGAGCTTCGTTGGCGAGGTGCGGCCTGAGCCGGGCATCATCGAGCGCGCCTACGGGAGCTTCGAGAAGGGCCCGCACGATGCCCTGCCCTGCGACGTTTGGGACCCGGGAGAGGCGCTCGTGCCCTTCGGCGGGGAGGGGAGCCGCGCGCTCGCCGAGCGCATGGTCGCGGCGCTCGCGGCCGACATCGGCGAGCCTGGGGTGCGGACGCTGCTCGCCGTCTCGCACGGGAGCGCTTCCCGGCAGCTCATCCGCGCGACCCTGCCCGCGGGTGCCGAGTACCCCAAGCGCCTCCCCAACTGCGCCGTCATGGTCTTCGACTTCGACGAGGAGGCCCGCCGCTTCACCTTCTGCGGCCTCCACGACCCCGCCGCCATCACTGGGTGACAGTCATTGCATGCAGCTTCTTGGGGCGCCCTTGGCGCCTTATTCCTTCCCTCGTCGCGGCCGTCCGCGGTTCACAGCCCGCCCGCCCCGTTTCGCTCCCGATACGCCGCGGAAACCTCGCCGGCGTAATGTGAGGCTCGTCGCGAACCCTCACAGAGAGGCCCTTATGCCGGACGTCCATACGCTGATCATCCTTTGCCCGCTCGTCTTCCTCGGCAGCTTCGTCGACGCGATCGGCGGCGGGGGAGGGCTCATCACCCTGCCCGCCTACCTGCTTGTTGGCCTTCCGGCACACCTCGCCATCGGCACGAACAAGATGTCCTCCATGGTTGGCACGAGCTTCTCGGCTGCGCGCTACATCCGCAACGGCTTCGTCGACTGGCGCCTCGCCGTGCCCTGCGTCGCATGCGCCCTGGCAGCGTCACTTGTGGGGGCACACTTCTCGATGCTTTTGCCCGAGGAGCTCTTCCGTTGGGTCCTCATCTGCGCCCTTCCGGTGGTCGCCGTCGTCACCCTCAGAAAGAAGTCCCTGCGCCAGGAGTCCGACCCCATGCCGAGGCGCCGCCGCGCGGCAATCATGTGCGCGGTCGCCCTCCTGTGTGGCCTCTACGACGGGTTCTATGGGCCCGGGACCGGCGCGTTCCTCATCCTCGGGTACTCCGCGCTCGCGCGGCTCGGTGTGCAGGACTGCGCCGGACAGACCAAGTGCGCGAACCTCGCGAGCAACATCGCCGGCTTCGTGTCCTTCCTTGTCGCGGGGCAGTGCTGCTTCGTCCTCGGCGCCGTCGCGTCGGTCTTTTCCATCGCGGGCCACTATCTCGGCGCTGGTATGGTCGTGCGCGACGGTTCGCGCATCGTCCGCCCCATCATCGTCTGCGTCCTCGCGGTCCTCTTTGCAAAGACGATCGGCGAGTCGCTCGGCCTCGTCGCGTAGGCGCGCGGCGGTCGTTGCCGTCGAGGCCTCGACGATCGCCGGGCCTTCTCGGCGGTCCATCTGCAAAGGATTCGGGAGTTGTTGTTCCTCTTGCGAAGAATTCGGTACTTGTTGGTCCTTTTGCAAAGAAAACCTGAGTTCTTGAGCCTGCTAGAACCAACAACTCGCGAATTCTTTGCATTTTGACCAACAACTCGCTTTTTCTTCGCATCGGTTCCGGCGCTTCGGGCTTCTTCGGCGGCGGCCTTGCTGGATCTGGTCGTCCAGTCCCGCCCGCAGTCCGAGCGCGGCAGGACTTCTGCGGCGTTGGCTTTGCTGGATTTGGTCGCCGCGCGACCCTCCTACATCGCGGCGAGCGCTTCCTCGACCCGCTCCATCGCGTTGACGACGAGAGGACCTTTGTCCGAAACTCCCCAGCTCAAGCCATCGATCCCGTCGAGCTCGGCCAAAAGCAGCTCTCGGCGGGCGAGCTCGAGGCGCGCCCGGTTCTTGGGCGGGCGCACAGGCGGCAGAGACAGCTCGCGCCGGATCGTGCGGTCGATGAGCGCGTCCATGTACGACGTGCTCTCGCATTGCTCCTTCCAGATTGCGAACGGCTTGAGCCCGACCGCCAAAAGCTCGTTCATCCGGGCGGCGTCTTCTTGCGGGCGCCCGTTCTGTAGATGAGGGTTTCCCTGGTAATCGAGGCAAAGGCCAGGGATTCCTTCGGAGGGCAACCTAAAGAGGATGTCCGGCTTCCGAATCTTCGCCTGCGCGAGGTCGCGTCGCATTTCCGTGACCTCGACGCCCCTGTTCATCGAGACGATCTCGATGTGGTAGCCGCCCTTTGCCCTCGGCCAGCTGATCCTCGGTGCGAGCTTGCTCTCTTGCGGCGATCCCGAGAGCTCGATCGCCATGCCTAGAGCGCGCCTGAGCTTTTGCGCCCCGCGAAACCTGCGCCCGCTATCGAGGAAGCTGGTTATATGCTTGATATTCGTGAGCGGCTCTTTACGTTGGAGCATCCCGCCTTCTGCCGCGGGTTGCAGGGCGTAGAGCCCGCAGAGCTCCTCGACGAGCAGCACCAGCTCCAAGTCCGTGGCAAGGCTCGCCATTTGAACCAATAGCAGCTCAGGGCTCACGACCGAGCATCTCTCGTTCAGCCGGACGAGCGATTCGGCCGGGAGGTCGCCAGAGGTCGCGTGGACATTGAACAGCGCGGAGCGCTTGCTGGCGGTCGTCTCCGCACAAAGAAGCTCGATCGGGCGCGCAAGTTGGCGCGCCATGGGGAACGACTCGAGCCATGACTTCACGTCAGGCGCCGTGGGAGCTGTTCTCGGAAGCTCGTTGTGGGCCTGTCCCCGCGAGAGTGCCTGCGGGAATCGTTTGAGGCGCATGACCTCGAGCGCGCTGGTGTGAGAGATGATGTGATCCATAGTGGGGCGATGGTATGACAAACCGAAAAATCTCGCCGTGCACAGGGCTTACGTGTCTTCCCGGTGTCTTACGGATACCTAACAGTAGGGGCGATTTTCGCGTCGTTTTGATATCGAGTTTTCAACAATCGCATGGCGAGGAATCCGACACGGAATTGTCGAGAATCTGTGGAAAGAAGACCCTACTCCATAAGAACCACATCTTTGAGGGCGTGGGCGTGGGCGTGGGCGTGGGCGTGGGCGTGGGCGTGGGCGAGTGGGGCCGGGCGCTCGGGTGCGGGAGGGAACCTAGGCTCAGGACCTGACGCACGTGTGCTAGGGCGAGGACGGAGAACGGGCTCATGTTTCGACGTGCACAGGTAAGGTGCGTCGCTCCTCCAGACGCCTCGCAGGGACCTCTTGCAAAGAAAACGGGACTTGTTGGTCTGCTTGCAAAGAAATTGAGACTTCTTGGTCGTTTTGCAAAGAAAACCGGAGTTGTTGGTGCTCTGAGGGCCAAGAACTCGGTATTTCTTTGCAAAAAGGCCAAGAACTCGGGTTTTCTTTGCAGTGCTTCGTCATGGAGGTTTGGAATCCGACTGGAGCCGACTGGAAACGGCTCGTAAGCCGGCCGGCGCCAGACGATGCCGCGCGCGTGGCTCTTCAGCGCGCGGGCGCGGCTCGCGCTTCGCTACAATTGCAGCTTGCGCATCAAATTACGTAATGCAAAGAAGGGGCAGGCCCATGCCGTACGCGAGCGTTGTGCTCGACATACCGACGCGCGCGCTCGACGGCGCGTTTGACTACGAGATCCCGCCCGAGCTCGCGGGGGATGCGGCCGGTGTGGCCCTTCCCGCAACTAGCGACCCCGATTCCGGTCCTGACCTCGGCCCCGTCGCCGTCGGCGCGACGGTGCTCGTCCCCCTTGGCAACCGGCAGGTCGTCGGCTACGTCATGGCAACGTCCCCCGATGCCCCCGCCGGCATCGACCCGAAGAAGATCAAGCCCATCCTCCAGGTCCTCGCCGTCCCCGCCTTCGACGACGCAGGCGCCGCCGTCGCGCGCTGGATGGCGCACGAGTACGCGTGCCCCCTGCCCGACGCCGTGCGCCCCTTCCTCGCCCCCGGCCAGAAGGTCAAGGTCACCCGCGACGCACTCGGCGAGCCCTGGCGCCTCGTCACCGACTCGGTCGGCGCCGTCGACGAGCGCTGGGCCGGCCTCGCGCCCGCCGCGGCCGACTTCACCCCCGCGCGCAACGCCGCCCGCCAGCGCGCCGTCATCGAGGCCCTCGCCGAGGGCCCGCAGCGCGTGGCGGAGCTCTCGGCCACCATCCCCGGCGCCGCGGCCGCCGTCACGGCGCTCGCGCGCCGCGGCGTCGTGCTCGTCGAGCGCCGCCGTCAGGTCCGCGGCGCGGCGGATGTCACGTCCCTCTCGTCGGCCGCGGCCCCGCGCCCCGCCGCGCTCACCGACGGCCAGCGCGCCGCCCTCTCCGCCATCGACGCCGCCCGCGAGGCTGCCCGCGGCGACGTCGTGCTCGTCGATGGCGTTACCGGCTCGGGAAAAACCGAGGTCTACCTCGACGCCATCGAGCGCTCGCTCGCCGACGGCCGCGGCGCCCTCGTCCTCGTGCCCGAGATCAGCCTCACCGCCCAGACCGTCGGCCGCTTCCGTAGCCGCTTCGGCGACGACGTCGCGGTGCTCCACTCGCGCCTGAGCGCCGGCGAGCGCTTCGACCAGTGGGACCTCGTCCGCAGGGGAGAGGCCCGCGTGGTCGTCGGCGCCCGCTCCGCGCTCTTCGCGCCGCTCGCGGACCCGGGCCTCATCATCATCGACGAGGAGCACGAGGGCTCCTACAAGCAGGACAAGTCCCCGCGTTACCACGCCCGCGAGGTCGCCGCGCGCATGGCCCGCGAGCGCGGCTGCGCCCTCGTCCTCGGCTCCGCCACGCCCTCGCTCGAGTCGCTCGGGCGCTGCCGCGCCGGCAGCTGGGGCGGCGTCACCTGGACCCGCGTGAGCATGCCCGAGCGCCCCGGCGGCGCGCGCCTGCCCGAGGTCCGTGTGGTCGACATGGCCGAGCAGTTCCGCGGCGGCGGCAGGTCGGTCTTCTCGGCGCCGCTGGCAGACGCCCTGCGCGGCGTCGCGGAGCGCGGCGAGAAGGCCGTCCTCC
This sequence comes from Coriobacteriia bacterium, assembly GCA_003150175.1. Taxonomy (GTDB): domain Bacteria; phylum Actinomycetota; class Coriobacteriia; order Coriobacteriales; family Atopobiaceae; genus Paratractidigestivibacter. Next base: position 2,557 of record QAKZ01000028.1, on the reverse strand, counting down.
TCCTCAACCGCCGCGGCTTCGCGAACTTCCTCATGTGCCGGGAGTGCGGCTGCGTCCCCGAGTGCCCGCACTGCAGCTGCGCGCTCACCTACCACGAGCGCGGTCACTACCTCGCCTGCCACACCTGTGGCCGCACCTGGCCCGTGCGCGCCTACCCTGACCCGTCGACGTCCTGCCCCAACTGCGGCAGCCGCTACCTGGGCGCCTACGGCGTGGGCACCCAGCGCGTCGAGGACGAGCTGCGCATGATGCTGCCCGAGGGAGTCGAGGTCATCCGCATGGACGCGGACACGACGCGCGCGAAGGGCGCCCACCAGCGCCTGCTCGAGCAGTTCGACGCGGCCCGGGGCGCCGTGCTCGTGGGCACGCAGATGATCGCCAAGGGCCTCGACTTCCCTGAGGTCACCCTCGTGGGCGTGATCAACGCGGACACCATGCTCAAGCTGCCCGATTTCCGCGCCGCCGAGAGGACCTACGACCTTCTCGAGCAGGTGGCGGGCCGCGCCGGCAGGGGAGAGACGCCCGGCCAGGTGATCGTCCAGACCTACTGGGCGAGTCACCCCGTCATGCGCGCCGTGGAGGGCCATGACCGCGCGCTGTTCCTCGAGGCCGAGCTCGCCGAGCGCCGGGAGGCCGGCTACCCGCCGTTCTCGCGCCTGGGCAACGTCGTGCTCTGGGGCCGCTCGGACGCCGCGGTGCGCATGGCGAGCAAGGCGCTCGCCGACGCGGTGCGCGGCCGCGTGGAGGGCCAGCCCGGCTGGGAGGTCCTCGGCCCCACCGACTGCGTCAAGGCGCGCGCGAAGGACTTCTTCCGCCGCCATGTGATGGTCAAGTCGCCCGTCGACGCGGACCTCGGCGGCGTCCTCGGGGCCGCCGCCGCATCGCTCGGACCCCTCAAGGGTATTAACATGTCTGTGGACATCGACGCCTACGACATGATGTAGCAGGCGGCGGGCGAGCTTCTGCCCGCTATTGGAAAGAAATCCCGGCGCGGGCACGCCCCGTCGCCGGCCCGGCGCGCGGATGACCCGCGCCGCTCAGAAAGGAGAGACCCGCATGGGCCTTATGGACGATATCGTGCTCGCCCCGGACGAGCGCCTCGAGACCGAGTGCGAGCCTGTGGAGACGATCGACGGCGACGTGAAGAAGCTCGCCGACCGCATGCTCAAGACCATGTACGCCGCCGACGGCTGCGGCCTCGCCGCGCCACAGGTCGGCGTGCTCAAGCAGATCGTCGTCATCGACTGCGACTACGCCGGCAAGGGCACGAAGAAGAACCCCTACGTGCTCATAAACCCGCGCATCATCACCGCCGACGGCGACCCGCGCGACTTCCAGGAGGGCTGCCTCAGCTTCCCCGGTATCAACGTCACGGTCACGCGCCCGTCGCACGTGGTCGTCCAGGCCTACGACCTCGACGGCGACCTCATGCAGTACGAGGCCGAGGGCAACCTCATGGCCGTTTGCATGCAGCACGAGATCGACCACCTGCATGGCAAGACCATGGTCGACCACCTCGCGCCGCTCAAGCGCGCCGAGGCCATGCACGACTACGAGGAGGCTCTTGCCGCGGGAGCCCGCCCCGGCGAGACCGAGGTCGAGGAGTAGCAGAGCCGCAGTTCACATAGGCTGGCAAGAAGTACTTGTACCAACAATTAGCACAATGTCTTTGCACCAAGCGCGCTGAGGAGTGACCGCGGACCAGGCCGCGGAACCTGCTTCGCGTGATTCCATTTGAAGATTCGAAGCGCTTGTGCAAAGTCTTGTGCCAAGGAATAAGGGAGAGAAACCATGCGCGTCGTCTTTATGGGAACGCCCGACTTCGCCGTCCCGTCGCTCAAGGCGCTCGTCGCCGCCGGGCACGAGGTGCTGCTCGTCTTCACGCGACCGGACGCCGTCCGCGGTAGGGGGCGCAAGCTCGTCCCGTCGCCGGTCAAGGCGGCGGCGACCGAGCTCGGGCTTCCCGTTTTCGAGACCGCGCGCATGACGCCCGAGGCCAAGGACGCCCTGCGAGCGGCGGCGCCCGACGTGATCTGCGTCGTCGCCTACGGCTGCATCCTGCCCGACGACGTGCTCGCCGCAGCACCTCTCGGCGCCGTGAACGTGCACGCCTCGCTGCTCCCGCGCTGGCGCGGCGCGGCGCCGATCCAGCGCTCGATCCTCGCCGGCGAGGAAGAGACGGGCGTCTCGATCATGCGCGTGGCCCACGAGCTCGACGCCGGCGCCTGGTGCGCCCAGGCGCGCGTCCGGATCGGGGACAAAGGCTGCGCCGAGCTCACCGCCGACCTCGCCGAGGCGGGCTCCGCGGCGCTCGTCGACGTGCTGCCGCGCCTGGCCGACGGCACCGTCGAATGGCACGAGCAGGACCCTGCGGGCGTGACCGTCGCGGCGAAGGTCCGCAAGGACGAGATGCTCCTCGACCCTGCGGAGCCCGCCGACGTGAACGCGCGGCGCGTGCAGGCCTCCGGCGAAACCGCGCCCGCCCGCGCACTGGTGGCCGGCAAGGGCGTCCGCGTGATGGCGGCCCGCGTCGCCGCGGGCGACCAGGCGGCCGCCG